>JANXDK010000039.1 GCA_025059435.1 Thermoproteota archaeon | reverse complement strand
TGGTGAAGAATGCCTAGAGACGTGCTACGTCCTGGTAGAATATGCGTAATAACAAGAGGCAGAGACAGGGGTAAGAAATGTGTTATAGTCGGTATCCTAGACGATTTTAACGTTCTCATAACAGGTC
The DNA here is from genome assembly GCA_025059435.1 of Thermoproteota archaeon. Taxonomy (GTDB): domain Archaea; phylum Thermoproteota; class EX4484-205; order EX4484-205; family JAAOZP01; genus JAAOZP01. Next base: position 5,353 of record JANXDK010000039.1, on the reverse strand, counting down.
CTAAGGAGCTGAACGGAGTCAAGAGGGGTAAGAAGAACATACTTCACCTTTTTCCACTAAATGAGACTATTAGGATAAGAGCTAACGCTAAGGATGAAACCGTTTTATCAGCTATAGAAAAGAGCGAATTAAAAAAGTTTATGACGGAGCTGATTAGGATTGAGAAACCTCGTTGATGTCCTGAGATTCAAGACTATTGTAAAAGAAGAATATGAAACTAATCCTAACTACGGTGAATACCCGGAGAAGAGAAGTGTCGAGAGGACTCTTAAACTGGGTATTATTAACCTAGATAAGCCTCCCGGGCCTTCGAGCCATGATATATCCTCAATTGTGAAAAAGATCCTCGGAGTCAATAAAGCTGGTCACGTCGGGACCCTTGAAGAAATGGGGAGATCCCGGCGTTTCCGGCGTGTTACCGGTTTGCCTTAATGATGCTACAAAAGCTGTTGAATACCTCCACATGATGAGCAAGGAATATGTAGGGGTTGGAGAAATGCACGGTGAGTTCGATGAGAAGGATCTTAGGAAATGGGTCGAAAGGTTGACTGGGGTAATATATCAGAGGCCACCAGTGAAATCTTCTGTAAAGAGAGCTTTAAGGAGGAGGAAGATACTAAAATTCACGATAGAAGATATTGTCGAGAGAAGATTCGTATTCAGAGTAGTAACGGAGCCGGGTACTTACATAAGGAAACTTATCCATGACCTTGGTCTTTTAATGGGTATTGGTGCTCATATGGTTGAGCTGAGGAGGACGAGAGATGGGTTTTTGAACGAGGATTCTTCCTCAACGTTGCTTGAGCTTTATGCTGCATGGTACATGTATTCTAAAGAGGGTGATGAGAGATTTCTGAGGAAAACGATTAGGCCAATAGAAGAGGCTCTCAAAGGCTTCCCCTCTGTATACGTTAAGGACAGTGCCGTAGCAGCAGTTGCACATGGTGCACCTCTCGCAGCCAAGGGAGTTTCGAAAATAGACCATCCCCTTTCTAAGGGGGATACTATATGCATAAAGACGCTGAAGGGAGAATGCGTGGGATTTGGGATTCTAACAATGGATTCCGACGAGGTTATTCATGCGAAAAGTGGAATAGTCGCAACAGTTGAAAGAGTTGTAATGGATAGGACACTATATCCGAAAACATGGGGTTAAAAAGTTATTTTTGAGATCTTGCTATAAAAACTTTTTAAGACTATGATGCTGCAAATAAAACAGCTGGGGTGGCCGAACCTGGCTAAGGCGCAAGCCTGGAGAACTGTTTTCAGTGAGCTTGTGGCGCTTGCGCGCCGTAGGGGTTCAAATCCCCTCCCCAGCGGTTTTTAAAACAGGAGAATCATTCACCATCCCTCCTATCGAGTGTCAGCTTGTTTAATAAAATATTTATAACTACCTTTCCAAGACTCTAAGGCCTACTGTATGAGCAATAAGGAATTCAGGGAGATAGTTAGGATCGCCGGTACGGATTGCGACGGTAAGAGAAAAGTATTAGATGGTCTATCGATGATTAAGGGAATAGGATGGTCAATGGCTAGAGCATTATGCATAGCCCTTAATATTCCGATTGACACTAGACTGGGATACTTGACCGATGAGGAGATTGCTAGAATAGAAGCTGCCTTAAATAATTTGAAGTCATTGAAGATTCCAACTTGGATGTTCAACAGGAGGAAGGATATCATAACGGGTGAAGATAAACACTTGATAACTTCAGAGCTTGAACTAACTAAAAAGATGGATATTGAGAGAATGATTAAGATGAAATGTTGGAAGGGTGTTAGACATTCTCTTGGGCTTAAAGTAAGAGGACAAAAGACTAGGACAACCGGCAGGACTGGTCCACCAGTAGGCTTTACAAAGAGTGCTGCAAAAGCTGGTGGGAGCAAGTGATTGAGAAATGGGTGACCCACGTAGAATAAGGAGTAAGATCCTTCACCCAAAACATCCTTGGGTTAAAGAGAGGCTCGCTGAAGAACTGATACTGGTTGGAGAATATGGTTTGAGAAATAAGAGAGAGCTTTGGAGGGCTGCCTCTTTCCTAAGAGGTATAAGAGCATCCGCACGCTCATATTTGAGCCTAACGGGCGAGGAGAGGATTAAAAGAGAGTCTGAACTCATATCAAGGCTTCATAGGCTTGGTCTTGTTGAAAAAGAGGCAAAGCTAGATGATGTTCTTTCTTTAAGTCTTTCTAACATTTTGGAAAGAAGACTCCAAACAATCGTTTACAGAAAGGGGTTAACAAAGTCGATCCACGCAGCCAGACAGGCAATAGTTCACGGTAAAATCATGATTGGCGATCAAGTTGTGAGATCCCCTGGATATTTCGTTAAAAAGGACGAGGAGCCTCTAATAAGGCTTAGGATAGATGAGGAGACGAAAGCAGCCTAGAACCTTCTTCCCCTTCTACCACCAGGCTTCCTAGTTCCGTCCGTAGGAATAGGCGTTACATCTTCAATCGATATTATCCTAAGCTTGGCTCTAGTTAAGGCCCTTATCGCTGCCTGAGCGCCCTGACCGGGTGTTCGAGACTTAATGCCGCCGGGAGCTCTAACCCTAACTTTGATTGTTTCAATACCCTGTTTCTTCAAAGCCTCGGCGACTGCAACTGCAGCCATCATGGCACCATAAGGACTACCACCCAGTCTATCTGCTTTAACATGCTGGCCTGCTGTAGAAACTGCTAGAGTATGAGACCCGCTCGGGTCAGTAGCATGAACTATAGTATTATTACTGGATGAGTATATCCTCACGACAGCATATTTCTCAGATTCGGAACTCACGCATAAATCCTTTACTGAGGAGGTTAATAAGCGTTCTCCGTCGCTAACCCTTAAATACTCTGCTGGAGAATGCTTCAGCAAAATTGAGAGTTGAGTTCCTCAAGTTAAGCGAGGAGTATTTAGAGGCTAGGTTGAGCGGATGTTCAGAGGCTATGGTAAATGCGATAAGGAGGACAATTCTAGAGGAAGTTCCTGTGCTTGCGATAAATGAAGTATACATCTTCGAAAACCCTGGTCCTATGTTCGACGAAATACTCTCCCACAGGCTAGGTCTAATACCTTTGAAGACTCCAATCAACAAATACCTTCCAATGGATTCTCCAGAATGCACTGGGGGTTCTGGGGAAAGATGTTTCACAACATTGAGCTTGGATGTTTCAGCCGGGGAAGAGCCTCTCACAGTCTACGCTAAAGACCTTACGTGTAAAGATGCTGAGGTATACCCTGTATACGGTAATATTCCCATCACTAAGATCCCCCCTAGAAGCAGGCTGAGATTAGAGGCTATAGCGAGAATGGGAAGGGGTAAAATGCATGCCAAATGGCAGCCTGCGTCTTTGGCGACATACAGTTTTACCGAGCAACCAGACGTTTTTATTTTCAAATTAGAATCCACAGGTTCTCTTCCTTCTCTGGAGATTCTAAAGCAGGCTCTTAAAATACTAAGGGATAAGTTTAAAACGCTTATGGATTCTTTCACGCTCCCTGAAGTTGAAGAGCAGAGTAGGGAGAAAGGTGTTGCTAACAGTGGAGAAGTCGGCTAAAGAATCTAGGTTCTGGAAGAGAGTGGGGGAAATCTTGTCGAGACCTAGGAGTAGGAGGGTTGAAGTAAACCTAAGCAAGATAGCGCGTTTAACGAAGCCGGGCGATAAGGTTGTAGTACCAGGGAAGGTATTGGGTGGGGGTATTATAAAACATAACGTGACGATCGCAGCCCTTTCTTTTTCTTCAACAGCCTTAAATAAGCTTAAGGCTGCCGGATGCACTATTATGAGAATAGATGAGTTTACAAAAGTCGAGCCGAAGGGATCGGGAGTGAAGATAATTGTCTGATAAAGTTCTGATAGTCGATGCTACAAACCAGATCCTGGGGAGAATGTGCTCTATGATAGCTAAGAGACTATTGGAAGGCTACATGGTTCATGTGATCAATGCTGAAAAAGCGAGAATCTCAGGGAGCAAGCATAGCTTCATTAGAGAATACGTTAAATTTTTAGAGATAAAAAGCGTTAGGAACCCTAAGCACACGCCATTGCATCCCAGGAATCCGGCAACTTACGTTAGAAGAGTCGTCAGAGGGATGCTTCCAATGGGTAAGAAGAAGGGTAAGGATGCTTTCAGGAGACTTAGGGTCCATATTGGAGACCCCGGTAACCTCAAGGGTCAGCCCGTAAGGTTCGAGGAAGCAGATGCTGCTAGGCTTGGGGGAAGATCTTTTACACTATCTGAGCTTAAGGATATTTTCAAGGTTCCGGAGGCTAGTTAGAAATGCCTGCTCCCAGAAAGATGCCGCTTATCATAACAGGTTCCGTAAAGACATCGGTAGCTAGAGCAGTGGTAAAACCGGGATCAGGTAGGATAACTATTAATGGCTTTCCAGCTGAAAATTGGCTCTACGATCCTTACAAGAAGCTTGCTCTAACACCAGTCACGTTAGCGCCGGAGCATTTTAAGGATGTTGATATTGAAATCAAGGTTAAAGGCGGGGGCCATGCATCTCAAGCTAGGGCAGTTATGCAAGCACTCGCAAGAGCTATAACAAGTTGGACTAGGAGTGCTAGTGTCAGAAACCTATTCAGAGAATTCGATAGACACGTGTTGTCTGGAGACCCGAGGAGGAAGGAACCTAAGAAATTCGGTGGAATAGGAGCTAGGAGGAGGTTTCAGAAGAGCTATAGGTAGGTGGGTTAAAGCATGATGTTCCCAATAAGATGTTTTACATGCGGCAAAGTTATAGGTCATCTTTGGGAAGATTATCGTAGGAGGGTTAATGCTGGTGAGGATCCAAAGAAGGTACTTGATTCTATGAATGTGACTAGAATATGCTGTAGGAGAATATTTATTTCCCACCTCGACTATATAGATGAGCTTTTGTCCTACGCTGGAGGAGTATCACTCGGTGAAGACTACAGAAGATGAGTATCACAGAAAATGGAAGAGAACCCATAGATCTTAAATTCTTCTATCGAGCTTATTAGAAAGTAAGCCTGTAAATTTATTACAGGCTAACCTTGCCTGCTTTCATATCATTTTTGTGCTCAATGAAAGAGGCTCCTTTTCCCACCAAACATCCACTTACCCTTTCTCTCAGGATCCTGATGAATGCGTTGGTCTCTAACGAGAAATTCGGATAATCCTCCTCTTGGTTATTACAATGAGTTAGTGAACAGGTGTAGTTAAGCATTTCAATATTTTTCAAAAATCCTGGTTTTCGAATAAAAGCTATTTAATCGGATTAAACGAGAATTGATGACCACTCAAGTGTGAATGCTAGTATGATTGAGAACTTACTGAGCATTTTAGTAATAGAGGAAGAATAAGGTCGAATCTTACCTGTTACCAATTCTCCTT
>JANXDK010000038.1 GCA_025059435.1 Thermoproteota archaeon | reverse complement strand
ATAAGGTCTTGAAGCCATGGGGATCAACAGGTGTTCAAGAATTACTAAACAGAGCATACTTCGGAGTTCTGGATATGATAACTGTGTATCCGGTGGAAGATGCTAATAAGCTTACTGATAAGAAGGGTAATGTTCTGCCCGATGTTTATCTTGTGCAAAAAGGAATGAACATCAGGGAGTTCGCAGGATTGATACATACGGAATTAATGGAAACCTTTCTATATGCGATTGATGTTAAGAGTAAAAAAAGACTTGGTGAAGACTATATTCTAAAAGATGATGATGTAGTTAGCATAGTTGCGGCGGGTAGGAGGGGTTAATCCTCTTCTCTCATGTATTTTTCAACATAGTATCCTGCTTCTTTCTTTGGACCGTAGAATCTGAGGCCTTTTTCTTTTATTGTCTTCTTTACGACTTGAGCGACCCTTTGCGAGAGCTCGCCGCGTGACACTAGGAAGTCGATTATTTGAAACGCTTCATCGATATTCTCGCATCTTCTTATATAGTCAAATATATTCGGAGCATAGCCTTTTAGAGACTTAGGCTCGAGTTTCTCAGAATATCCTTCTAGAGCAATCTCCATAAGTTCTTCTTCACTTAAATTCCCGGACAATTTAAGCAGCCTCAGCTAAGCTCGCCTTAATCTCCTCAAGTTTTATCGGCGCTTCGATAATTTTCATCTTCTTAACACCGGCAAGCTTTATTCTATGGAACTTCTTAGCCTCGTTATAGAGGTCTGATTCAATCTTTCCAAACACAAGCTCCTGTATGAATTGAGCGTAATTGAGCTTATTGCATTTATTCAATATGATTTCCATCATCGCCTTTCTCATTTTCTTCTTCTGCGACTGAGAAGCCTCATAGCGGGTTATCGCCAGTACGGTAATCCGCATCTTATAACCGTCTTTGGTAGTCGCTTCGAAAATTCTATCCACCCTTGATGAGCCTTTCCTAAGTAAACTCCTGATGAAATCCCTATCAAGCTCATATCCCCAGAAATCTGTTAAAGCGCTCTCGCCCCTGATGCCTATCACCTTGAACTTTATCTTGACGGTTGTATGGGAAGGGTCATCCGTAAGCTCACTTAAAAGTAGGCTGATCGTCCTACCTATGAGATCGCTAACATTAGAGGTAACTAATTGACAGATCTGTTTACCCCCCAAGTAGTCGGGGGCTATTACCGGAAACCACTTTTTAACGCCTTTCTGCTTTACCAAGCTTGGGGAAACATTTGGAGACAACATATTTAAACTATGCTCCTATGGCTTTAGGAGTGTTGGAGGGTAAAAAAGGGGGCATCAAGGACATCAAGCTAAAGGTTTCGGTGGAGCTTAACCTAAGCAGGGATCTTTCCGGTGGCGAGGTTGAAAAGGTTGTCGACTATGCTTTATCGATATTCCCAAGGATATTTTCCAAGGGTGCAGCCAGCAGTGAGGCTCCTCGTATAGAAGAGCTGATGGTAAAGGGCAATGTGATAAGCATGACTGTAACTTCCGGTAGGAGGGTGAGGGCTCACGAAGCCATTAAAAGGGCGAGGAAAGCCCTCAGCGAAGATCTCGGCCCGAGAATGGAACTGGGTGTGAGGAGTATAAATGTAAAGTCTTTCGAAATTTCTTTTATAGGAGATAATCTTAAGGAAGTTAAGCTGCCGCTTGTAAAAAGGACTGAAATCATCGAAGGGGGTTTAAAATACTGGTTAGAACTCCAGGAGGCAGACCTATACAACCAAGTGCCTGATAGGATAATAAGCTTATTCATCGAAAAACAAGAGGCTATCGGTGAGGCTAGGGAAGTACATAGGTTAGTCTGGAAGAGCCCTGAGAAGCCTGTGAAGTATAGCAGGGACCCTGGATCGGTTATGGAAGAAGAGGGTTGGGTTAAAAGGTTCCATCCCGGAATATGGTATTACCTTCAACCTTACACTAGTCTCTTGAGAATTTTCGAAACCCTGATTATTGAGAATGTCTTAAAACCCTTGGGGTTCCAAGAGATAGTTCTACCAAAGCTAATACCGCTTGAAGTAATGAAAAAGAAGGGTCAGCTCACCGGTATACCGCATGAGATGCTATACGTTTCCGAGCCTGGTTTAAGAGAATTCGGTTTCTTCGAAGAATACGTTGATTCAGTTAAGGTTTTCAATAAAACAATGCCTGAGATATTAAGAAAATTGTTAAAAGAGCCTTCTTTTTGTCTACCATATGCTCAATGCGAACCTTTTTACGAGCTTTTCTCCGGAGAGGTCGTTAACCTGGACAATCCACCGGTTAAGCTGTACGACAGGTCTGGATTCAGCTTTCGGCATGAGGCTGGAGGACTTAGGAGCCTCGAGAGGTTAATGGCATTCACCAGAATAGAAATAGTCTACTTGGGAAGGCCCGAGGAAGTTAGTGAGATAAGAGATAAATTGATAGACAATTACGTCAATCTATTAGACAAGATTCTAGACTTGGAAGTGAGGACTGCTGAGGTAACACCGGTTTGGATGGCCCATGCGGGCGTGGTTAGCGATGTTGAAAGGAAGATACCGGCAACTCTTGACGTAGAAGCCTATCTTCCGTTCAGAGGAGACAGGGAGTCTTCAGAATGGCTCGAAATAGCAAACGCTTCTGTACACTATGATAAGTATGTAGAATGGTATAACATTAAGGAGAGGAAGAACAGGGAGGTTTGGACTGGATGTTCTGGAAACGGTTTGGAGCGATGGATTTATGCATTCCTATCTAGACACGGCTTTAACAGTGAAGACTGGCCTTTAGAGGTGAGAAAGCTATGGACATCTCCTGGTTCACCGCTTATGGACACTTGGCCTCCTCGAGTATTAAAACGGCCTCTTGGATAAGCTTCAAGTATTGCAAGTATTCATATAGAGTGTAGGCAAGCGACATTACTCCTCTTTTACATTTTACTCTAAAGACAATCGCATCTTCTTTAATCTCTGAGAACGCTTTAATACCCTTGACTTCAACTAACTCGTCTGGTTTAATCGATGAGTAAACCAGCTTGGCTAAAGAAGGTTTTCCAAATTCTACTTTAAGCATTGCGAAGCTTGCTGAACTGTTCCTTCGCATTTTTTTCAACAGCCTCCATGAAGCTTTGAAACCTCCTCCTCGGTATTATTGCGCCCGAAGCAACATCATGACCGCCACCTAGGCCTCCAACGTGCCTCGCTGCTGAAGATGCGAGTAACCCGCCATTGAACCCTCTTTGTGCAAGGCTTTTGGGGACTCTTATTGAAACTTTTAGCATATCATCTTCAGCAGCTGTGACTACGAGTATTTTCTCCAAGTTCTTAGGTAGGCTTGTAGATATTATAGAAGCTACTGGGCTGAGTACCCTTGGGTCAACTATGCCCTCACCATTGTACAACAATACTCTCTCGGACTCAACCCTAGTCCCAGGAACGCTTAGGATGTTGGAAAGAGATTTTGATACTACTGCTCTGTACTCTCTACTGATCCTCTGAGCCTCCTCAAACAACCTTCCTTTTTCACCGATTGCCACTGCCAATCCTATGTGTGAAAATCCCATCCTGGCACAAGAGTTTAAGAGCGCTGAGAACTCTCTTCCATCTCTGAGAACTGTGCCTTTAGGCTCATATTTGAAAACGTAGATTTTGCCAAACATGTTTTGAACACCATCCGGAGAAAGACCTAGGTCAACCATATACTGCATTAATCCTGTCAAAAGCCTAGATTTTTCAGCTTCTGAAAGGTCGTTGAATGTCCTCCAACTATCATCCTTCTTAACTTCTATCCCTAGGCTCGTCAAGAAGTTTAACGCAACGTTCTCATCTCCAGTTAATCCGGGTATTATGAAGTTTGAGGAAGATGCGATTGAAACATGTATCGGCAGTGTCTCCCTACCGAAGAATATGAAATCTTCTTCGATCAATATGGAGCCGTTCTCCTCACCCTCGAGGATTATCGCAGAATTTAAGCCTAAAAGAGATCTATTTGGACCAGCATCCTGTAAATCGGCTAAAGCACCTACTACAGCTAGCTCATTCATCCTGCTGAAGTCGTCGACAAGGTTTTTGAAGACAAGGTATGAGACTCCTGAGCCCGATATATCCGAGCTACCGTTTAAACCGTACTCGTTCGGGTTGAGCATGAGGATCCCTCCGCGTTCACCCTCTGGTTCATGATGGTCTAATATGACGACTTTAGAAGGGTCTAGTATGGTCTTTATCTCATTTAGGTATCCAGAGCCTATGTCTAGGAATATAACCGGCTTTGAGAAGTAAGCTATATTTTCCAAAGTTGCCTTATCTATTTGTTTAACTGATCTGGCACAGAACGAGATTCCCATACTCCTAAACGCTATGCATGCTATTGCCGCAGCTGCAGTACCGTCGGCATCAGCATGGAAGACTATTAAGACGTCCTCCCAGTCTAAAGAACTAATCTTACCAGCCAGTTCCCTCGCTTTTGAAACAAAATTCTTCTGCGCCTCGGATTGGATAATCATATCTTGGTCTCTAAAACCTTAAGGTCAGGCAATGGAACCTTCTTCCTGGAATAGTATCTGGCAAGCCTCCTAATCTTAGATTCTACAAGCTGCAAGTTATGAATGTTGAAACGGTCAGACCTATTCTTAGTCAAGTGGGCCACCATTCTCTCAGCCTTTGCAATAAGGTTGTCAAGATCCTCCGTCCTAGAGAATTTTACACCTTTCTCCAAGAGGATCCTAGATATCTTCTTGCCTGTTATGTTTTTTACAAGAGGTATTCCATAGGAGTCCCTGAGTATCCTACCTATCTCAGATGGGCCGTGTCCTTCTTGAGCTAGCTTAACAACTAGCTCCTCAACTTCCTCAGGCTTGTAGGGCAACCATGGAGGAGGACCGCTATAAACCGGTCTATGAGAGCCCGATTTCCCCTTCTTATGGCTATGCATCCTAGCCAACGCTAAGTCAGGTAACAAATCTACAACCCCCTATTTAAGCCTTGAAAAAACCATCAAGCGATTAATCTACGATACGAGCACCGGTAAAAGCCAGACTTATGCCTTATTTTACCGGTTTGGCTCCTTGCTTTTCACAGCGTAAGCATACTTGAGGCCGGTTGAATCCTTGCGTTTTTGTCTAAATATTTTTAAAAAATTATTATATTTTATTGGTTACTAACAATCGGTAGGAGAATTCTAAACAAATTAAAACCCTAAGAAGTATCTTAAAATCCTCTTTTTTCCATATGCTTCAGGAACCAAGAAGCGAATTCTCTCAAGGCTTTAGCCCTGTGTGAAAAACGGTTTTTATCTTCAACGCTCATTTCGGCAAAAGTTAGGTTGGAGCCGAGAGGAATAAAAATCGGATCGTAACCGAACCCGCTTCCACCCCTTTTTCCTAATGTTATTTCTCCATCAATCCTACCTTTGAATATTTCGATCCTTTTATTAGGCTCACCATATGCTAATGCTGTCATGAAGTATGCTGATCTATCCGTTACACCAGATAGCAATTTCAATATCCCCTCACAACCTATCTTCTTATAGACGTAGGATGAATAAACACCTGGGAAACCGTTGAGAGCAT
>JANXDK010000037.1 GCA_025059435.1 Thermoproteota archaeon | reverse complement strand
AGCCGAGGAAGTCTATGGAGTCGAGATTTCAGAGAAGGGCGTGGAGATGGCTAGGAAGAACGGCGTTAAGTGCATTCAGCTCGACGTGGACGAGGAGGACTTGCCATTCGAAGACAACTTCTTCGACGCCGTCTTCGCAGGAGAATTAATAGAGCACCTATACGACCCAGACCACTTCCTAGAAGAAGTTTACAGGGTTTTGAAACCTGAAGGTTTGTTCGTCCTGACAACACCGAACTTAGCCTCCATACACAACAGAATTGCCCTGCTTCTCGGCTACCAGCCTTTTCCTATAGGCGTAAGCGTGAGAATGAACATTGGCAGAATATATGAGCCTAATTCAGAGCATGCGCAATCGCCGGGTCTGGATCATGTAAGGGTATTCACATTGCGTTCTTTAAAGCAGCTTCTTAAAATCCACGGCTTCAAGATCCTAAAGGTAAAGGGATCTTGTGCTCATCTACCGAAAAACATGAGGTTTAAAGGATTGCTCAAAAGTATTGATACATTATTCGCAAAGTTTCCAGGCTTAAGCTATCGAGTGATAATAGCTTGTCAGAGGCCATAAGCGGATCTGCAGTTAAGGTTTCAATAGTTATTCCTGTGAAGAACAATGCCAAGTTGCTTGAAAGGTGCCTAGCGTCCATTCGAGACTTGGATTTCCCAAAGGATGTGCTTGAAGTGGTTATCGTTGACGGGGGCTCGACTGATGGCAGTGTTGAAGTAGCTAGAAGGTTTGGCTGTAAAGTTGTCGTCGAGGATAAGGGCCTCATTGGCTACGCTAGAGACATTGGCGTGAAACATTCTTCCGGAGACTTCATTGCGTTTACGGATTCGGACTGCGTTGTGGATAAGGGTTGGATTAGGGAATTGTTAAGCTGTTTCGTAGACGAGAAGGTTGCTGCTGTTGGCGGGCCGAACATTACGCCTGAAGATGAGTGTGATTTTGGAAAGTCTGTCGGTGAAGTCCTAGCCCTTCTGAGTAAAGTTGGACCTAGGTATGGGTTGAGAGCTGAAGAGGTTATGGAGGTTTATCATAACCCCACATGTAATTCAATGTATAGGCGTAGGGTTCTTGAGGAGGTTGGGGGCTTTAATCATAAGCTGGTCACTGTTGATGATGAGGAGCTCGATTACCGAATTAGGCAGAGGGGTTACAAGATTCTTTACACGCCGAAAGCCATTGTATACCACTGTAGGAGGAGAAGTTGGCGGAGTTTTGCGAAAATGGCCTATAATTATGGGCTAGGGAGAATGCAAGCGATAAAATTGCATAGGGATATGGGCAGGTGGTTCCATTACGTTCCTCCAGTGACTATTTTGTTAATCTTGCTCCTGCTCGTGCTCTCCAGCTTCAACAGCATCCTCCTCATTCCAGCCCTATTAATGCTTCTTTTGAGCGGGGTTGGAGTAGCGACTATGAGTTTGTATCTCTCGAAGAAAACAGGGAGAAAACCACTTAGATATTTCGGCTTAATTGCAATCTGGCTCTTATGTTACGGGCTAGGAATGCTTAGAGGTTTAATGAAATGAAGGTTTACTTTCTTAATCCGCCCTACTTTCCACGTTTTGGCAGAGAGATGCGTTGGCAGGATACTGGAAGGGGTGGCACGCTTTATTATCCGATTTGGCTATCGTATGCTGCAGGGCTTCTTGAGGGTAAAGGACATGCTGTTAGACTTGTAGACTGTCCTGCATGGAACTGGGATATTAAGGATGTTTTAAAGGATATTAAAGTATTTGATCCAGAGATGATAGTTGTTGACACTAGCTTTACAAGCTTGAATAATGACTTGAACATCACAAGGCAGATTAAGGAGACATTTGACATCCCGGTCGTTATGGTTGGCCCTCCTGCATCACAGTTCCCTGAGAAGATGTTGGAAGTCGCGGATTTTGTTGCCAGGTACGAGTATGATTTCACGATCTTGGAGCTAGCAGAAGGAAAGAGGGTTACAAGCATTCTAGGGTTATCGTATAGAGAGGGTGGTAGAGTGGTTCACAATCCAAATAGACCTTGGATAAAGGATCTTGATGGGCTTCCATTCGTCTCTAAAGTTTATAAAGAACACCTAAATGTCTATGATTACTTCCTTAATTACTGTCTTTATCCGATGGTTCAGATATTCACAGGGAGGGGCTGTCCCTTCCAATGCACTTTTTGCGCTTGGCCTCAAACCTTTATGGGTAGGGGATATAGGGTTAGAAGTGTTGAGAATGTTTTAGACGAGCTTGAGTGGATTGAAGAAAATATGCCCTACATTAAGGAGGTGTTTTTTGAAGATGACACTTTTACTATTGACCGAAGGAGGGTTATTGCATTTTGCAGGGGCTATAGGGAGAGGGGCTTAGATTTAAGCTGGAGCTGCAACGCAAGGGCAGATACACTTGACCTAGAGACTATGCGTGAGATGAAGAAGGCCAATTGTAGGTTCCTGGTGGTTGGTTTTGAGTCAGCAGACAACACTATACTTAACAATATCAAGAAGGGGTTTACCGTTGAAAGGTCAAGGGAGTTTGCGAAAAACGTTAAGAAAGCCGGACTATTATTACATGCAGATTTCATAATTGGTTTGCCCGGCGAAACTAGGGAGACAATAGAGAAAACAAGAAGACTTATCAAGGAAATTAAGCCAGATCAACTACAAGTCTCAATTGTATCCCCGTTTCCAGGAACAGAGCTTTATGAATGGTATAAGAAAAACGGCTATCTGCTCACTAATAACCTCGATGAGTATTTGGATGGAGAAGGACATCAGAAAAGCATAGTTTCTTATCCATGGCTCTCAGCGGAAGAAATAACCCGAGTTGTCGATGACCTTTTGAGGGAGTATTATCTTTCTTTTAATTATATTCCCGTGGTCTTAAGACAGGTTTTTAGGCGTAAAGGCCTCTGCGAGCTTAAGAGGCTTCTCAGGTCTGCTAGAATGTTTTTAAACTACATTTGGAGAAGGTCATGAGGATACTGCATATATTTGATGATTACGGGACTCCTGGAGAAAGGGCTCTTGCTGGGCAAGGCTCCGTTCCGACAGCCGTCTATTATTTAGCGAAGTGTATGGCGGAAAAGCATGATGTAACGATTCTTGAGAGGGATCATGGAGTATTACTGAAAGAAGAGTTTATAGACGGAATAAGATATGTCAGGATAAACGCTGAGAGGCTTCCGAGGGCGCCATACGAGCTTATTAAAAGCCCCTCCGGAGTATTGAAACTTTTAAGAGATGGATTTAATGTCGCGAGAAAGATAAATAGATTCCTCGAGAAGGAAGATTTTGACATAATTCACGTTCATTTCCCCTTTGCTTCAAGTATCCTCGTGAATTTAAGGAAAGATATTAGAAAGAAAACCATCTACACAGCTCATGTGGGTGAAGAAGGCAAAAGATTCGCCTTAGATTCTTCTGCCCCATTAGCTTTAAGGCTCTTCTCTCCAGATCTCTACCTCATGAAGAGGGTTGCAAAGAGCGTCATTCTTAATGAGCCTTTAAAGAAGAAGCTTATCGCGAAGGGAATCCCCGAGGAAAAGCTTGAGGTTATCCCTAACGGCGTGAACGTTAAAGACTTCAATGTATCTAGAGAAGAGGTTGAGAGGGTTAAAGTGAAGTATGGGCTTGAAGGGATAACGGTTATGTTTGCTGGGACTATAACGCCCAGGAAGGGCGTAGAATATTTGATTAAAGCTGGGGAGATCTTGAAGGATGAAAAGGTTCTCTTCTTAATCGTTGGAAACTTAGACTTAGACAGGAGCTACGCTGAGAAGGTTATGGAGTATGCGAGGAGGAAGGGGGTGAATGCTAAGTTTACTGGTTTCATCTCCTACGAGGATCTGAAGGCTCTATATTCAGCTTGCGACATCTTCGTCCTTCCCTCTCTGGAAGAGGGGTTTGGGATCGCGTTAACAGAGGCTCTCGCGTCCGGAAAACCCGTAATAGGCTCAAACGTTGGTGGCATACCCATGCAGATAAAGGACGGCTGGAATGGGTTCCTAGTCGAGCCCGCGAACGAGGAGCAATTGTCGAGAAAAATAAAATATTTAGTTGAAAATTCAGAGGAGAGAAAGATCATGGGACAAAATAGCCGAAAGCTTGCAGAGGATCAGTTTGACTGGAGTAAGATTGCTGAGAGATATTTGAAGGTTTATAAAGAAGTCAAAGACGAAACCATGGATTGATAATGGAATCTAAGAAGGTGAATAATTTATAAAAAGAATTTAAATAATAGGCTAATAATAATGGCACCTTATTAAAAGATTAGATTATGCAGAGGGTTATGGAGTATGTGGAGGAGAAAAAGGTGAATGCTAAGTTTACTAGTTTCGTTCCTTATGAGGATTTGAAGGCATTGTATTTAGCTTGCGACATTTTTGTTCTTCTCTCTCTGGAGGAGGGATTTGGAGTTGTGCTTACGGGGGCTCTTGCATCTGGAAAGCCTTTAATAGGATCAAGCGTAGGTGGCATATTTATGCAGATAAGGAGTGGCTGGAACGGATTCTTAGTGGAACCCGCAAATGAAAAGCAGTTGGCGGATAAAATAAAGTATTTGATGGATAATGAAAAGGAGAGAGTGAATATGGGGAGAAGAAGCAGAACTTTTGCGAAGGAATGGTTTGATTGGCGGAAGATTGCAGGAAGATATTCATAGGTTTATGAAAAGGTGAGTAAATGAAAGCATTAAAATTTGCACTTAAAACGATAGAACCTTTTCAAGATAAGTTGGACCAAATATGGATATTTAAAAAGATTTTTCAGGTTTTTTACGATAAATTCGTGCCCGATAAATGGATTTTAGTAGAAACAGAAGGCATAAAAATGTATATTAATCCTCGTGATCGAGCTATTTCAAGATTTATAATACAGCAGGGATCTTACGAAAGGGGAACGACTAAAGTTTTTAAGGAAGTTATTAAAGAAGGCATGACTTTCTTTGATGTTGGTGCACATTGGGGTTATTATAGTTTAATTGCTGCAAGTTTAGTTGGACAAAAGGGCAAAGTTTTTGCTTTTGAACCGCATCCGTTTAATTATGAAATGCTTTTAAAAACAATTCGTTTGAATGGATTTAGCAATATTATACCAGTAAATAAAGCTGTTTCAGATAAAAATGGGAAAGCTGTGCTTTTCTGCTCTACTTCAAATGTTGGTAGTCATTCAATTGTCTTATCCGATGGCAAAGACAGGTATATGGAAGTTGAGACAATAACTTTGGACGACTTTTGTGAGAAAAACAACGTGTTTCCTGACGTTGTGAAGATTGATGTAGAAGGGGCTGAACTTAAAGTATTGAAGGGTATGAGTAAAATAATTGAAAGCTCGAGAAGGCTTATCCTTTTCATTGAGTTTGAATATAATAAAAAGGAGCTTTATAAATTTTTAAGCAAAAATTTTGAGATATATCACATCACAGGCAATGGAAAATTGAAGCGATATGGTAGCGAAAAGCTCTCCGAGCGTATAGAACGAAACATTTACTGTAGAAAGGGTTAAATGATGAAGATCTGCTACTGGACGCCCAATGCAGGTGGAGGTGCTGGTAAATATGAGTATTATATTCCAAGAGAGATGGAGAAATTTGGGATTGAAGTTAAAGTCTTTC
>JANXDK010000036.1 GCA_025059435.1 Thermoproteota archaeon | reverse complement strand
TATTTCAGGTCTAAGAGAGAGGTTGTTGAAAACCTTAAGGAATACATCGCTAATAATTACGATTTCAAGAGGGTGGACATAACTTTGAATAGTCTTGATGTGAGGGGAAGGGGGGAAAATGGTATTTACCTAACTGTTACTGGCACGTCTGCAGAAGCAGGAGACAGTGGTCAAGTCGGTAGGGGAAACAGGGTTAACGGAGTAATTGCATTATTAAGACCCGCTGGTTCTGAAGCGGCTGCTGGAAAGAACCCTGTGAGTCATGTTGGAAAGATATACAACGTTTTATCGTTTAAGATAGCTAACGACATAATTGAAAAGGTTGATGGAATAGAAGAAGTCTACGTTTGGCTCCTCAGTCAGATAGGAACACCCATAAACAAGCCTAAGCTAGTATCAGTCCAGGCAGTTCTCGAAGAAGGGTTGAGCATGGAGGTTTTGGAGAAGCAGATTGAAAACGTCGTTGAGGAAGATCTGAGCAACGATTCTCTTAGAAGCTTCATAAACGATTTGATAGAGGGAAAAATGAGAATATGCTAAGAGAAACTGGCAAGCTTAAAATAGGGTTAGAGATACATGTCCAATTAACCAATTTAAGAACGAAGCTTTTCTGTCCTTGTCCCTCCGATTATCGGGGTAAGAAGCCGAATGAAAACGTCTGTCCCATATGCTTAGGTTTACCTGGCACGCTCCCGCAGGTTAACAAGAGGGCTGTAGAGAGTGCTATAGCAGTATGCCTGGCACTTGGAGCCAAGGTTCAACCATATGTTGTTTTCAGTAGGAAGAATTATTTTTACCCGGATATGAACAAGAACTATCAGATAACCCAATACGATAAGGCAGGAGGTACGACTATAGGGGTTGGTGGATACGTTACAATAAGCCTTGACGGCGAGAGGAAAAGGATACCATTAAGGAGGATTCAAATTGAAGAAGACCCTGGTAGGCTTCTCCATGTTGAGAAAAACGGTGTTAAGAAGACCTATATAGATTACAATAGGGCAGGCATAGCTTTAGTTGAAATCGTTACCGAGCCAGCTATACATCAGCCTAAGGAAGCAAGACTCGTATTAGAAAAAGTGCAAACAACATTAGAACACCTTGGTGTATTAGATCCTTCTTTTGAAGGGTCTATGAGGTGCGATGCCAATATTTCCTACGCGGGTGGAGCCAGGATTGAGATAAAGAACATAAGTTCTTTTAAAGAAGTAGAGCAAGCATTACGCTTTGAACAACTAAGACTAGAGTATCTCCCTAAGATGGAGAGCACTGTCACAAAGAGATGGGGAGAAAAAGAGGGGATTACCGCGACCTCGAGGGAAAAGGAAATGGAGGAGGACTATCGATATTTCCCGGAGCCAGATATACCTCCGATAATAATAGAGGATAAGATTATCGAGAACATAAGGAGAAGTCTACCCGAGCTTCCTGATGAGAGAATAGAAAGATTCGTA
The DNA here is from genome assembly GCA_025059435.1 of Thermoproteota archaeon. Lineage (GTDB taxonomy): Archaea > Thermoproteota > EX4484-205 > EX4484-205 > JAAOZP01 > JAAOZP01. The sequence continues at coordinate 4,143 of JANXDK010000036.1, read as the reverse complement.
AGGGAATACGGGATATCAGAGAGACTTGCTTCGATACTTGTATCGGAGAAACCCGTTGCGGACTTTTTCGAGAAAACCGTGAGAATATTAAATGATCCTGAGGAAGTAGCGTATTGGCTTATGAACGAGGTGGTGAGAAGATGGAGAGAATTAGGCATAGACTATAGGAATAATAAGTTTAAACCAGAGGGCCTCGCCAAGTTGATAAGGATGATTAAGGAAGGACATATAACTAAGAGGATGGCTAAACAAGTTCTTTGGGAAATAGTCTCAACCGGGGAAGATGCTGAAGAATATGTAAAGCGTGTTGGATTAAAAATCATAAGGAAACCTGAAGAACTAGTCCCGGTGATAACGAGTATTTTAGATGAAAATCCGAAGCTCTTAAAAGACGCGTTTAAGAACGAGCGCGTAATAGACTATATATGTGGAGAAGTACAGAAGAAACTACAGGGCAGGGCCGATCCGACAATACTGAGAGACGAGGTTAAAAGATTAATTGGAGAGAAGATGAGTAATGCTTGAGAATATTTCCGAGAGACTTCAGAATGCCATCAGGTTTATTACGAGACAGGCATATGTAAGCGACAAAGAAATCGCCGAGTACCTAAGGGAGATTCAGCGAGCATTAATAATGGGAGACGTTGACGTGAAGCTCGTAAGCCAGCTTACTGAAAATATTAAAAGGGATTTAAAAGAAGCTCGCGAAGAATATGGAATATCCATTAAAGACAGAATCTCTTATCTTACTTACAAGGAGCTCGTAAAAATACTTGGAGGAGAGAAAAAGGAGCTCAGAATAATACCCAATCAGCTTAACGTATTCGTCTTCATGGGAATACAGGGCTCTGGTAAGACCACGACAGTAGGTAAGATTGCCCACTATCTGAGGAATAAGAACGTTAAAGTCGGGGTGATAGCTGGAGATGTCTTCAGACCTGGTGCTGTAGACCAGTTGAAACAGCTTTTGAAAGATGAAATACCCCTCTACTCGGATGTCTCAAAGAAAACATCTATAGAGGTAATAAAAGAAGGCATAGAGTGGGCCAGGAAGCTTGGTCTCAACGTTGTCTTGGTTGATACCGCAGGTAGACATAGAAGTGAAGAATCCCTCATGGAAGAAATGGCTCAGATAATAAACGAGGTCAACCCTACCGCAACAATACTTGTAATCGACGCTATGATTGGTCAACAGGCCAGGGTTCAAGCTGAGGCTTTCAACAAGGTTGCGAAAGTAGGTTATGTTGTTGTGACTAAGATGGATGGTTCAGCAAAAGGAGGCGGAGCCCTCTCTGCAATAGCTTCTGTCGGAGCCCCAATAATCTTCATAGGAATCGGAGAAAGTATTGACGAGATTGAAGAATTCGATCCGGTTAAATTCGTATCAAGGCTACTTGGGAAACCCGATTTAGAATCGTTAGTAAAGAGAGTACAGAAGATATCTAAGGAGGAGATGCTTAGAGCTCAAAGGATGACTCGCGGTAGGTTTACAATAGAAGAATTCGTGCAGCAGTTAGAATCGGCTAGGAAAATGGGAGGAATCCAAACTATACTCTCCAGCCTCCCTGGCGGGGCAAAGCTTGGCAAGAAAGAGATGGAAGAGTTTTTCGTAAAAGTGAAAAAATGGAGGGCTATCGTAAACTCGATGAATAAGGAGGAGAGGGAAGATGTTACGATAATGGATTCCTCACGAGTGAGACGAGTTGCAAAGGGGTCTGGAACTTCAGAGAAAGATGTCAGGGAGTTAATAAAGCAGTACACATTAGCTAAGAAGGCTGTCAAGAAAATCTCTAAAGGAGCTTTTAGAAACCTCCCCCATCTAAGGCTTTAAAAAATTGGACCTTTTAAATACCCTGAGAAAAATCCTAGTATCAATACCTCTTTGTAATAGGTGTTTAGGAAGACAGTTTTCAAGCCTTATCCCCTCATATGATAATGAGACAAAGGGCAGAATGCTAAAGGATTTACTATTTATGAGTGAGAAAATAGAAAAAGAGGAGCGTAGTAAAAAGTCTCTCAGGGTCTTTAAAGCATTGGCGGAGTCCGGACATGACTATTCGCAAAATTTCATAAAAAAGAATAGCCCCGGCCTTAAAATATCTCCAAAGCCATGTTATATTTGCGGCAGTGAAATCAATCAGCTTATTAACAAGGCTGTTGAGAAAATAGTTGAAGAAGCTTCTAAAGCAGAGTTCGACACGTTCTACGTTGGGCTTACATTACCAATCTCCTTGGAGGAAAAAGATGAGAAAGTGAAATCCTTTTTTAAACTCGGATTCGGCGAGGCTTTGAAGAATGATCTCAACAGAGAGATAAACCAGAAGGTTGGAAAACTATTAGGTAAAAAAGTCAGGATGAAGCGGCCCGATGTCCTATTCGTGTATGATGCGATTAATAATAAGGTAACGATGCAAATAAACTCGATATTCCTAAGGTCTAGCTATAGGAAGCTGGTTGGAGGAATAGCTCAGACTAAGTGGAGGGGCATGGATTCTAATGACGTAACTCCATCTATAGAAAAGATGCTGGAAGAAGTTCTCATACCGGCCTTTAAAGGAAGGAAGTTGAAGTTCCACGGAGCCGGTAGAGAAGACGTGGATGTTAAGATGCTCGGAGACGGTAGGCCGTTCATAGTTGAAATAATTGAACCTAAGGTAAGAAATATCGATTTGAACAATCTTCATCTAGAATTCAACAGGAGGTTTGGTAATATGGTTGAAGTATTTCCATTTACTAAGACAAGCTACTTAGATGTCCCCCGTTTGAAGAAAGAGGCTGAAAGGAGGAGGAAGACCTACAGGATTATCTTCGAAACCGAAAGGGAGGTTTCTGAAGAGGAGTTGAAAGAAATATCGGAAAAGCTAACCGGATGCCTTATAAGGCAGAGGACTCCGCTCAGAGTTTTGAAAAGAAGGGGGGATAGGGTTAGGAAAAAGACGGTTTACCAAGCTTTTTTTAAGCGTTTGAGAGACAATCTTTATGAGGCCATTGTAACCTGCAGCGGCGGACTCTATGTTAAGGAGCTTCTCCACGGGGACGAAGGCAGGACAGTGCCTTCTGTAGCGAGTTTGCTCAACACTAAGGTTAAAATAGTGGAGATGGAGGTTACGGGGATTGAAGGAGGATAAAACATGCCTCAAACATCTGGCAGGAGGATTAAGACTAGAGGACTGCTCAAGAAAAGGGTCAGGGAAAGAGGCATTAAACCACCATCATACTTGTTGCAAGACTATAAGCCGGGTGACAAGGTTGTGCTGAAGTACGACCCTTCAGTACACAAGGGAATGCCTCACAGAAGGTTCTACGGTAAAACAGGGACAGTAATAGGGAAGAGAGGCAGGGCATACATCATCCAAGTAATGGACGGAGATAAGGCAAAAACCTTAATTGTAAGACCGGAGCATTTCAAAAGGTTGTAAAAAATGGTAATTAGGAAAACATCCGAAATAGATATAACCGTATCCGAGGCTCTCGAAATACTTTCAAAACAGGAGGATTTGAAACAGTATCAGAAAATGGTTTTAGAATATTTAAAGGAGGTTTCTAAGCTTCCAGCAGATCAAGCCAAGAAACTTGTAGAAGAACTTATGAGAGAAACCGGGCTATCTAGAAAGGAGGCGGTAATGCTGGTAAACATACTTCCTAGAAGCAAGCACGAGATAATGGCAATATTATCGGGAGGAAGGGATAAGGAGTTTCTAACCCTTGAAAAAGCTGAGAAAATTAAGAGTATAATAGATAAATATGTTTAAATTAATTATTTAATTCTCATTATCTTTTGCCTATTGCCAACTTTCCAATATTCCACGGTTACTCCTTGGACAATGCTTTTCCTTAGTTCCTGATCCTGTGGAAGGGGTAGTTCGAAGACCTCATATGTTTCGAGATCCATCACTTGCACGTTACCACCGGCTATCGTGAGCACCTGTGCATTCCTCTTCTCTATAAGGGGAACCTCCACCTTAGTATCAACCGGACTTAAGAGAGTGTGCTTAGCACCGTCAAACAGACCTATCCCCACGACGCGCGCTTTAGCACTTCCATGTTTGCCAGGTTTTGAATGAGAAATCTCAACTATTTGACAAGGCTCATTATCGATCATGAGCCAAGATCCTTCTTTTAACTCGCCTAGTTCAACTACTT
>JANXDK010000035.1 GCA_025059435.1 Thermoproteota archaeon | reverse complement strand
GTTTTAAGAGTTTTTTCAAAATCTCCCATAGTTACCTTATCCGCATCTCTTCTGAGTGCGTTTAAACCAGCTTCTCTGCAAACAGCTTCAATGTCTGCTCCGGAATATCCCTCAGTCCTCCTAGCAATCTCCTGGAGATCAACACCATCTAGTGGCATTTTCCTCGTGTGAATCTTCAGTATTTGAAGCCTCGAGGCCTCGTCCGGCGGCGGAACATAGAGCGCTACTTCGAATCTCCCAGGTCTCATTATGGCAGGGTCTAGAAGTTCGGGTCTATTTGTTGCTCCTATTACAACAATTTTTTCTATGGGTGTTAAGCCATCCATTTCAGTTAATAACTGGCTTACGACCCTTTCAGTAACTCCACTATCAGCCATGCTCATTCCTCTACGAGGTGCTATGGCATCAACTTCGTCAAGAAAGATTATTGAAGGTGCTGCAAGACGAGCTTTCCTGAATACTTCTCTAATAGCTCTCTCCGATTCCCCTACCCATTTGGAGAATACTTCTGGACCCTTAATGCTTATGAAATTAGCTTCGCTCTCGGTTGCCACAGCTCTCGCCAGCAGAGTTTTACCGCAACCCGGAGGCCCATATAAAAGGACTCCTCTCGGCGGAGTTATTCCAAGCTTCTCAAATTTTTCAGGATTCTTTATTGGGAGTTCAACCATTTCTCTTAACCTCATCTTTATTTCTTCAAGACCTCCGATATCACTCCACCTCACAGTAGGTATCTCGACATAGACTTCCCTCATGGCGGTTGGTGTTATCTCCTTGAAAGCATTTAGGAAATCCTCCCATTTGACGACCATTTTCTCGAGAACTGACGGTGGAATCTTTTCGTCAAGCTTTATCTCGGGTAGATATCTTCTGAGAGCCTTCATCGCAGCCTCTCTACATAGGGCAGCTAAATCGGCGCCAGTGTAGCCATGAGTCATCTCTGCAAGCTTCTTTAAGTCAACATCTTTGTCGAGCGGCATAGATCTAGTATGGATTTGAAGTATCTCTAGCCTACCCTGCTTATCTGGAACCCCTATTTCAATTTCCCTATCGAACCTTCCGGGCCTACGTAGTGCAGGATCAAGCATGTTGGGTACGTTAGTAGCACCTATAACTATAACGTCGCCTCTAGACTTTAAACCATCCATTAATGCAAGGAGTTGTGCTACAACTCTTCTCTCAACCTCACCTCCCACCTCCTCCCTCTTCGGAGCTATTGCATCTATCTCGTCTATGAAAATAATACTAGGGGCCTTCTCCTGAGCTTCTTGGAATACTCTTCTAAGCCTCTCTTCAGACTCGCCGTAGAACTTACTCATTATCTCAGGACCGTTTATCGAGAGGAAGGTTGCATCAGACTCGTTTGCAACAGCTTTGGCTAGAAGCGTTTTACCTGTTCCAGGAGGACCGTGTAATAAGACGCCCTTAGGCGGCTCTATACCGAGCCTCTGGAATAATTCTGGATGTCTAAGGGGTAGTTCAACCATTTCTCTTATTCGCTGTATCTCTTCGTGCAATCCACCTATATCCTCGTAGGTAACTCTTGGAATGGCAAGCTTTTCAGCAACCTCCTCGCTTACTAATTGCAGCCTTGTATCAGGTGAAACTTTTACCACACCCCTCGGCCTGACTCGGACCACCGTTAAGTTTAACGCCTGACCTCCAAAAACAGGTATTGCAACGATATCTCCCTCAGTCAGAGGAGTGTCGATAAGCTTATCCCTAACGTAACTCAGGAATTCCTCGTCGACACTAGATACTCTCACTCCCATTGGTGCAAAAACAACTTCATTAGCATTCTCAACCTTCTCAACTTTCCTAACTTTAACGTAATCTCCTATTGCTACTCCAGCACTCCTCCTTATTAAACCATCCATTCTGATTATTTTCTGACCCTCGTCTTCGGTATAACCTGGCCAAACTATGGCTGAAGCAGTTCTTCTACCTATTATTTCAACAACATCACCCGTATCCGCTTTTATTTGAGACATTTCCTTCTTGCCTATTCTAACAATCCTCCTACCAGCATCTCTCGGTTTTGCTTCAGCAACTAAAAGCTGGATTTCACTCATCTTTCAAGAGCCTTTCTGAAATACCTAAATTTAAGCTTTTTACTAAAGAAGAATGGGCTTTATGTGGATTCCTGCGGTTGTTCTTCAACCTTTTTCAGTTGATTCTTGTATATTTCGATAATCTCCTTTACTGTAGTGGCCTGTTCTGGAGCCTTATCGTCCCTAAGCCTGCCAGTATATTTGGGAAAGCGTCCTGCTAAGCCAGAGCCTCTCCTGATGACGTCAAGTCCACAAGTATGAACAGGGCTTAGAGTTATCTCCGAAGCTATTATCTCAATAACTATTTTCGGTTCAAACCACACGTCTGCTTCTATTTTTGAATCGACTCTGGCATGTTTATGGTCAATCTTGTATTTATTCATTATTTCGGTAAATGCGGTTAAATCATCGTCAGTAAAACCAGTGCCGCATTTAGCGAATGTTCTGAAAACGTCTTCATCAGGATCATATACAGCCAAAAGGTATGCACCGTATTTCCCTGCTCTCTTACCTCTGCCGTGAAAGCCACCTACTATGACGAGGTCAAGTGTGTCGGCGACTTCGGCTTTATACTCCCTTTTCAATTTTATCCAGCTCCACTCTCTAGCCCCCGCCCTGTATGATGCTTTCAAGTCTTTTATTACAAGGCCCTCGCAACCTTCTGAAATCGCTTCTTCCATGAAAGACTCTATCTGATCAGGATCACGCGATATTATTTGTCTAACTAACTTAACCCTCTCGTTTTCGAGTATGATATTCTTTAAAGCTTCCCTCCTCTCGAGATAAGTTTTCTCAGTATAATCAATACCATCGGCATACAGTAAATCAAAGAAGAAGAGAGCAATTGGATATTCTTTCATCGCTTCTTCAATCCCATATTTTCTTCTCCTATGCATAAGCTCTTGAAAAGGAAGTAGTTCGCCCGTATCAGCGTTTATCGCAACACACTCTGCTTCTAATATGGCATCTTTAGCCTTAACGTTAGTATTAACCATTTCTATAGCATCAGGATAATGGCTTGTGATATTCTCCAACCTCCTGGAGAATAGAAGTACATTCCCATTGTTCTTATGTATTTGAACGCGTTCTCCATCCAGCTTATATTCCGCTGCAACGTCACCGCTTATCTTCTCTAAAACCTCTTGTACTGTAGTCAATCGCTCTGCTAGCATTGGCCTAATTGGTTTGCCTACAGTTATTTTGAAATCGTAAACTCCGTTAATTCCCTTTTCAGCAACGGTTCTCGCCACAGCCCCAAGGTCGCTGGAAATGTTGTATGCGCGTTCTATTACAGGTCTGTTAGATCTGTCCCCAGTAAATGCCTGAGCAATAGCATCAAGAATAGTGTAATCGGCAATACCGAGTCTAAGCCTTCCTGTGACGATTCTAACAGCATATTTTGCCTCCTTTGGAGACATGTCTATGAGAAGAGAGGAAAGCAAACTCGTCTTCTGTGTAACTGAACCTTTTCCTCCTAGTTTTGCAAGCTTATAGAGTTTTTCGTAAACATCTATTAAGGCGGGTTCTCTGCTTAAGAGTTTCTTTTGAATTTTCCTCTGTGCAAGTATTTCGGCAACACTGCCTAAATCGCCAGTTTCTTTGTATATCTTCTCCACAGTATCATCATCTACACCCGAAAACTCTGATAATGATCTTAAAACGAGTTTTTCTGCAATGCCAAACTCAAGACCTTCATAGTCAGGCCTAACCTTACCTTGGAGCAGGTATACAAGTTTCTCGAGCTCGGTGGGACTAGCTTTTTTAAAAAGCTCTACTAGGAGGTTCGTCATTTCAAGCCTCTTAGTAGTTGACTCAACCTGCTCCATGACTTCCGCGACTTCTTTGAAAAACATAACCATAAAATACTCGTATAATTGGAAGGGTAAAAATGTTTCTGAAAAACGTTGGTTTTAAGATAAAACTCGAAATTAAAAAACAATTATAAAGGATTCTTTAAAAAGTGTTTCGCTTCAAGAAATTTTTTAAGGAGTTCCATGAAATTAATTGGTTCTCCTTCGCCAACTCCTGGGCATTTTTCGTCGAAGAAGAAAACGTATTCTTCAGATCCGTATTTAATTATCTCAACTTCTTCTGTGAGTTCTAAAATATCGTCTAAAACTCTTTTCTCAACAGGATAGAAAGGATATATTTGGCACACAATAGGTTTATATTCGTGTATTGTGCATAAACCCTTATTTAAAAATGGGCAATATCCCTTTTCGCTTAAGAGAAGCATCTTACCCTCAGAGGAAAAATACGGTTTGAAAGACGGGAAGACTTTTCTAATTTTCTCTAACTCACCCTCACTTATTTCGGGATATAGATTACAGCATTTTTGTCCACAAAGCTTGCATTTGAAAAGCATCCCTTTCTTTGCTATCGGCAGTTCCCCAACAAACATCTTTATCGATAAGTATTTATTGAATCTTTTAAACTTCTCCTCAATTAAAATTAATAAAAAAGGCTTATTCAACGTAAAATCGCAAAGACTATTTCTTACATGCTGTCAAACCCTATTACCGGAGGTCTTGGGAGATTAGTAATATGCATAAAGATAGTACATGTTAAGATCTAGTAAACATTATCATGATGCTCTTCTTCTATAGTATAGCTTTTTTCAAGTGTGTATTGCCTTAGGCTACGAGGAAAGACCGATAAATATTTATGAGTAAAGAACAAAGAGGTCCAGGCACTTCATTCTCAGTTTATTAGGCTATATTGCATCGATAAATTAAGAGTTTTAAGTCTTTTGGTAACTCGTCATTCTCTTACTTATTAACATCTTTTTTAATCCTATTCTTCACTTTCAAGACAAAAGTAAGAATCAATTTATCCGAATTGACAACAGTAGGTACTCTTATCTTTTACGGTTATGGGATTTCGGGAATGATAGTCCTAATGCTATTACCCTTGCTGGCTTAGACACTTGTAAATACTGGAGAACACACTTATATTTTCAAATTATCTTGGGGATACTCGTAGGATTTATAGCAACTGCTTCAACCATAATGCTAATCGGCTTCGGTATCTTCACATTGTAACGAGGCTGCTTATTTTTGGGAATTGTTTTAAAGCTTCTCCTTGTGCTAAGAGAATTGGTGTAAAGGACATGATGTCTATTTTTCTGAGAATTGGAGAAAGCAATTCGCTTACGTCAACTTCGTTTATAGAAGTCCCCATAGTCAGGGGGTTCATGGATGGGAGCACAATTATTTTAGTGTTGTAATATTCTCCATAAAGGAAGCTCTTAAACCTGTGTTTTATGCCTATCGAATCCCTGATGGATATCACTGGATGTTCGTGTCCCATTAGAACAATACTATCTTCAATCGGTAACTCGTGATCTTTGTCTCCATGTATAAGAAAGTACTTTCCCATTCTGACAGGAGGATCTCGGAATTCAACATTCAATCTTCTAAGCACGGTTCTAACGAAATTATCGTGATTTCCTCTTATTAGAATGGGTTCTGCACCTAGGCTGTGCACATCATTTATGAAATCTTGGACCTGAGTCCATTCTTCGGGATTTATGTCCCCAAATTCGTTCTTTATATCTCCCAGTATTATCAATTTCTTCGCAGGTCTGTAGTTGAAAATGTTTCTCAACGATTTCACTATAGGTTCATAAGT
>JANXDK010000034.1 GCA_025059435.1 Thermoproteota archaeon | reverse complement strand
CTCAGCGGTGCTGCTGTAATGGATGCTGCAATACTCGTTATAGGTGCAGACGAGGTTTGTCCTCAGCCTCAGACGTATGAGCATCTTCTGGCTGCAGAAATAATGGGTATCAAAAAGTTGATCGTAGTACAGAATAAGATAGATATCGTCTCTAGAGAAAGGGCTTTAAAAAACCTGGAGGAGATAAGACATTTTCTCTCTCGAACAAGTTATGCAGATGCTACAATAGTGCCTGTTTCTGCACAGCACAAAGTTAACATAGATATTCTACTATACGTAATTCAGAAGGAAGTTCCGACTCCAATCTTCGACTTAAGTTCTCCAGCTAGGATGATAGTCATAAGGTCGTTTGACGTTAACAGACCTGGGACGGTAATTAAGGAAATACGTGGCGGAGTTATAGGAGGATCTATTATAAGGGGCGAGATAAAAGTGGGTGATGAATTGGAGATTTTGCCAGGCCTAAGGATTAAGAAGGATGACTCAGTTGAAACAATCCCATTAATCACCGAGGTTGTCTCAGTGGGATTCGATAATGTCTTCGTAGACAGGGTTAGAAGCGGTGGGCTAGTTGGAATAGGGACGACGCTAGACCCTTCTCTAACTAAGAACGATATGCTAGTCGGCAACTTAGTAGGTAAACCAGGGACACTTCCACCCGTTGCCAGAAGCATAACTTTGGAGTACAGCATGTTCGAGAGAGTCGTTGGAGTAAAGGACATGATTAAGAACGAGCCCCTTAGGGTAGGAGAGGTTCTCAATGTGAACGTAGGTTCAGCACTTACTCAGGCGACTGTTAAGGATGTTCGTGATAACAGGGTTAGGCTAGATCTTAAAATACCGGTATGCGTGGAGAAAGGCCAGAGGATTGCGGTTAGCAGGCTTTTCGAAAGACGCTGGAGACTGATCGGACACGGTGTAATTATCGATTGATCGTTCTCCTGGATTCAAGTGCTATTCTCGCCCCTTTTGAAACAGGTGTCGACTTCATAAGGGGAATTTTTGAATTAACTGGAGGCTATGCAAAACTGGTATTGCCTTTTGAAACACTAGTTGAACTAAGAAGACTGCGTAATAGTAGGCATAAGATCGCTGGCATTGCTAGTATAGCGCTAGAGTCTATTAAGGACATTAAAGTCCTTCCACCAACCGGAATGAGTTGCGACGATTCTCTGGTTTTTCTCGCAAAAACTTATAAAGCAGCTGTTGCGACAGCCGACAGCGTGTTGCGTAGGAGGCTTAGGGTCCTTGGAATACCTGTTTTTTACCCTACTGGAGAAGGTAGGATTACGGGAGCAGGGTTCTGGAGGTGATGAGAATTATTTAAGATAATAGAGATTGAAGACGTAGTCAGGATTCCCCCCTCTAGATTAGGTGATCCGGTTAGGAAGGTTTTCAAAAGCGTTTTGAAAGACAGGTATGAGGGCATGGTTATAGAGGGAATTGGCTATATCATACTCCTTGTTGATTATGATTTCGACCCCGTAGGCCAGATATCGCCTGGAGATGGGCATAGTTATCACAGGGTCAGGGCTAAAGTGCTCACGTACTGTCCTGAGGTCAACGAGGTTGTTGAAGGTAGGGTTGTAGAGGTTGAAGAATTCGGGGTTTTCGTCAGACTAGTGACGACCGATGCGTTAATGCACGTTTCACAAATAACCGACGACTATATGGACTATAATAGTTCCCAGGGAATTCTCATTGGAAGACAGACGAAACGCATAATACAGAAGAACGACTGGATTAGGGCGAGGATAGCAGCGGTCTCAATAGGCAGAGGTGCTATGACAGATAAGATAGGGCTGACAGCAAGGCAACCCTTCTTAGGCAAGCCCGAATGGATTGAGGAGGATATTAGGAAACTAGCTGGTGAGAAACCTAAGCAGGAGGCTAAGGCTTAATGCCGCTGCGAGCATGTTTGAACTGTAGGATGATAAGCGATTCTTCAAAATGCCCAAATTGCGGAGGTGAAGAGTTTACACAAGAATGGGCTGGGGAAGTATTGATATTCAATCCTGAAGCTTCATCGATAGCTAAACTAATAGGTGCTAGGGTTCCAGGAAGGTATGCGGTGAGGCTTAAATAGTGTCTTTAAGGGCAACGGAAGAAACAAGGAGAATAGTAAAGAAGCCTCTGGGAACCCTGCTTAAAGCAGATTCTGAGATAAGGGGCTTTCTAAAGGGATCCGAGAAGCCTCTAATAACCGTGGGAGATATAGTTTCGGCGAGTCTTATCAAAATGGGTTTCGAACCACACTTATGCATAGTGGATGGTAAGACTATGAGAAAGTCGATAGAGATCGCTGAATGCTTGAAAAAGGGGCGGAGGATCCTTATGCTTAAAAACCCTCCTGGGACTATTTCGGAAGACTCTTGGAAGGTTATAAGGGAGGCTGTTTCGTCGCCTAAATCAACAATTATTGTTGAAGGTGAAGAAGACCTGCTGACACTCGTTGCCATCCAGTCTGCTCCAGAGGGCTCCCTAGTCCTCTACGGCCAACCTGGAGAGGGGGTTGTAGCCATAAGGGTGGATGAATCATCGCGTAAAATGGTTTCCAAAATACTTGGGACGATGACCAGTAACGTTTAAAGCCTGATGTAAACACCCTGAACCCGTGGTAGAGGTAAGGATAATAAGGGAATCCGACAACCCCCTCTTGAAAAGGAGGGAAATGTTGTTTGAAGTACCGCATTCAAAAAAGTCTACTCCAAGTCTCTTCGAAGTTAGACAGATGATTTCAGCCATGAAAGGAGCCCCTTTAGAAGCAGTGTACGTTGTATTTTTGAAAAGCATGTCTGGAAAAAGTTCTTCACGAGGGGAAGCACACGTGTATTATTCTCCTGAGTATGCTGTCATAGAGCCACTACACGTAAAAGTTGCAAACCTTCCCCCAGAGGAGAAGAAGAAAGCAAAGGAAGAGATTAAGAAGAAGAGGATGGAGATGAAAGCCAAGGCTATTGGTGGTAGGAAATGAAGGAATTGATAAAATACTACGAGGTCGATGCTAGTAAAGGTATTTTAAAACTGAAAAATAGGAAATGTCCAAGATGCGGTAAGATTATGGCTTTCCACAAAGAGGTTAAGCCAAGGTGGCACTGTGGCTCTTGTAACTATACGGAGTTTTTAAGGTGAGCTCCCCGTGGGGGAGCCTTTAACATGCGTGGGCATAGAGTCAACCGCCCATACATTTGGAATAGGGGTCGTCAAACACCCTCCTTTCCAAATACTCTGTGACGTCAGGAGAGTATACAGACCTGTTTCAGGTGGAATACATCCCAGTGAGGCTGCTAAACATCATATTGAAAAAGCTGTTGAAGCGCTTCAGGAAGCAATTTCTAAGGTTGACTTTAAAAGGGTTGACATCGTAGCCTTTGCAAGGGGTCCTGGACTAGGGCCCTGTCTCAGAGTTGGAGCAGCTTTGGCAAGAATGCTTTCACTAAAGCTTGAGAAACCATTAGTCGGTGTTAACCACGCTGCGTCTCACATAAACATAGCTAGGGTTCTGACGAGAGCATCCAATCCCGTTATACTATATGTTTCAGGCGGTAATACACAAGTATTGCATGCATCGGGCGATAAATATGTGATCTTAGGAGAGACTGAAGACATCGCGATTGGGAATCTTATAGACGTTTTCGCTAGGAAAGCCGGATTAGGTTTTCCCGGTGGACCCAAGGTAATGGAACTTGCTTCAAAATCTAACAGGTTGGTGAAGCTCCCCTATAGCATAAAGGGTATGAATGTTTCATTCTCAGGAATGCTAACCATGCTGGAAAGGCTCTTAGACAAAGAGCCTATTGAAAAACTTTGTTTCTCATTACAGGAGACGGCATTTTCCATGTTGATAGAAGTCTCGGAGAGGGCGATGGCAATGCTGGGCGTTAACGAATTAATTATAGCAGGCGGAGTTGGTGCTAACACTAGACTGAGACAAATGGCTAATGAAATGTGCAAGGAGAGGAATGCCGTCTTCAAAGATTATCCGAAAGAGTATTACGCCGATAATGGAGTCATGATAGCTTGGGAAGGTATAGTCCAGTACTTGCTTGGTGAGAGACTGAATATAGAGGATTCCATTGTTAAGCCAAGGTGGAGGATAACAGATGTTAAACCACCTCCCGCAGGGTTGTACGATAATTAGAACCCTCTACCAGGGTGCCGAAGCAATCGTAACCCTATGTGAATGGATGGACATGAAGGTCGTGGTTAAGACGAGGGTTCGAAAAGGATATAGGATTAGAGAACTAGATGAATACATAAGGAGGTCTAGGACGATCAGGGAAGCTTCTCTCCTGAGCTTGGCGAAGAGGGCGGGGGTTGAAACACCCTTCATATACCATATTAACCCTGCAGAGGGATGGATAATAATGAGTTATGTGGAAGGCGAGAACCTTAGAAACTTACAACGTTCAAGTATTTTCCCCCATCTCATAAATAGGCTTGGATATATCGTGGGTAGGCTTCATTCGATAGGTATAGTGCATGGAGACCTTACCCCCGCAAACGTTATCGTTTCAAATGACAGGCTTACTCTTATAGATTTTGGCTTAGGGGAATATTCTAATGAGGTTGAGAAGAAGGCTGAGGACATATACACGTTGGTCTCTAGTTTATCACCGCTTCCGAACAATGAGGCACTTGTAAAACTATTCCTAGAAGGATATAAGTCATCAGCCGGAGAATCTGCTATTAAAGTTGAAGAGAGGATTAAGGAAATTAGTAAAAGAGGTAGATACGTTGAGAAAGAGCTTAGGCATTAAAAGGGTTTTTAATATTTTACATCTTGAATTAAGGTTTCCTCTTAACCTCGATTTATGATATCACTAATTGAAAAGACATCTTTACTTTTACCTTATCAGGGCATAGGGCATGAGGGTCAAAATTGTTAACAATAAAAAATGACGTATGTACCCTTCTCTTCCCCACTTCACCTAATTTGATGCTCTTCAATCCTCATTATTCTTAAAAGGAATTCGATTCAACCATATACCTCAAGAATGGTATTTATTAAGAAAAGAATTCGAATACATTAACTAGGCCGTTAAAAGCGTCATGACAGATGGTTTTTATGCTTTAAGAAATTTTGTGAAAAAGCATTCAAATCCCAGTGGGTTGAAATCTTTTTATCCTTTTTATTTTCACCTTATAGACCTACTATAACCTTATCGTGAATCGACCTTATTGCTTTTTCAGCATCCTCCATTGACACTACGAATGATATGTTTGTCTCCGAGGAGCCTTGGGCTATTGCTAAAACGTTGACCCCTGCTTCGGCTACTGCCGAGAATATTCTTGCTGCAACACCTTTAGTACCTCTCATTCCTTCTCCTACTGCCGAGATTACTGCAACCCCTCTCTGAATCTTTATTCTTTTAACGATCCTCTCCCTGCCAAACCCTTCTCTCAACCCTTTCAGAGCCCTATCTAAGTCAACGTCCCTTACTACGAGGGTTATTCCTATTTCCGAAGCGTCTTGACTTATCATACAGACGCTTACCCCTCTCTTGGCGACTTCACCGAGTATTGCTGAAGCTACACCGGGTGTACCTGCCATTGCAGCACCTTCAACGGTGAGGATACTCATTTCAGGTATCATTGCAACAGCTTTGACTATCTGCTTTTCAACGGCTTTTTCAAAACCTATTGTTGTCGATTCTTTAAAGGGGTCCTTAACGCTTGTAACAAATATTCT
>JANXDK010000033.1 GCA_025059435.1 Thermoproteota archaeon | reverse complement strand
CTATCCGGGGAGTTATCTGAAAGAGCTTTTTAACCGATTTTCCGATTACGAAGGTCCCGTATGCTGCTCTTCTGTCAGCCCCAAGGATTACTCCACTGTCGTACACTACTCCAACGACCGTTGCACCTGGTACTATTTCACTCATGCTGCTTAAACACCCTGAACATTTTAATATTTAGGGGTCGGAAATAAGCTTTTATCAAGGATCGGCGACAATCCTTAGCATGGTCGAATTACTTGAAATAGATGGTTCTATGGGGGAAGGAGGCGGGCAGGTTTTAAGGACTGCGGTAGCTCTCTCAGCACTTTTGAAAAAACCGATCAAAGTTTTCAATATCAGAGCTAAACGTTCAAACCCTGGCCTTAGGCCTCAACACCTCGCAGCCGTGAAAGCTGTGGCAAACCTTACTGGTGCAAGAGTGGAAGGGTTGGAAGTCGGGTCTAAACAGATACTTTTCGATCCAGATGAAATTAGGGCTTTTAACATCGAGCTGGATGTTGGAACTGCTGGAAGCATATCTTTAGTGCTTCAAGCCATGATGCCAGTATTAGCATTCTCCCCTAGGGAAGTCAAGCTGGTTTTAAAAGGAGGTACTGATAATCCTAAAGCACCCCCCATAGACTATATTAAAGAAGTCTTGTTGAAGGATCTTTCGTTAACAGGGTATTCTGCTGAATTGAAGGTTGAACGTAGAGGATTCTACCCTCGGGGAGGAGGAGTGGTCCACTTCGAGTCTAAACCAGTCGGATGCTTGAAGCCATTCGATATAACTGATTTTCCAGGCTTGAAGAAAGTCAAGGTTTTCGTTTATAGCTCAAGGCTACCGATGCACGTGGCTGAGAGGATAGCTGACTCAGCTTCTTCGAAAATAAGAAGCATGCTCAAAGTAGAGCCCGTCGTGGAATATGAAATCATGCGTGGTGATGAGCATAATGCCCCCTTAGACCCTGGATGCGGAATATTGATAATTGGAACTCTTGAAAACAACGTGGTATTCGCCTCTAATGCTCTTGGAGAGAGGGGCAAACCCTCTGAGAAGGTTGGTAGTGAAGCAGCATTAGAATTCATAAGACAAGTTGAACATAAGACTCCTGCAGATAAGAACCTGGCGGACCAGCTTGTGGTTTACGCGGCTCTGGCAAATGGCATCTCATCCCTTAGGACGCATGAGATTACGCTTCACACTTTGACGACTATAAAACTAGTAGAGCTATTCTTACCAGTTAAGTTTGAAGTACAAGGGAGATTAGGCTCACCGGGGGGTTATAGGGCCAGCGGGGCAGGGTTCAGAAGGTAGGACCTGAAGCTAATGTTTATCAACCTTTTAAGCTAGAGTAGGTGGATTTAGGATGGGGAAGAAACCTCTGTACATAGGTCGCTTCCAACCCGTCCACTATGGTCATGTTCATGCAATAAAACATATTCTCTTAAACCACAATTGTTTAATCATAGCTGTTGGAAGCTCTTTAACCAGTCATGAGAAGGATAATCCTTTCACATTTGGAGAAAGGCTTCAAATGCTACGTTTAGCTTTCGAAGAAACGGGAATAGACGGCAACAGATGTGTAATAACAGGTGTTCCCGATGTGCCGAATATGCATTTTCTCTGGGTTAAGATGGTTGAAGCAATGTCTCCACCCTTCGAAATAGTATATACGAACCAGCCGTTCACCAAGAGGCTGTTTGCTGAAGCAGGGTATGAAGTAAGGCCAATACCTTACTTTGAGCGGGAGAAGTACTCAGGCATAGAGATAAGGAGGAGGATACTTTCTGGAGAGGATTGGAGCCAGCTTGTTCCGGTTAAAGTATTCGAGTATATAAGGAGTATTCAGGGAGTCGAGAGGATAATGGCTCTAGCCTCTTCCGACGAGGCTTTTTGAACGGAGGAGTATTTATAAACCGTTCTACATGCCAGTTCCCAGTAATGGAACCGGGATCGCTCATACTCGTGGATTATACGCTTACCGTAAAGGAGACTGGTAACGTAATAGAGACAACAATAGAGGAGGATGCTAAGAAAGCATCAATCTACAAGGAGAGTGAGAAGTATTCACCTAGACTGATCCACTTAGGTAGCAAATGGGTATTGGAAAGCTGGGAAGAGGAGCTTTTGAAGAGTGAAGTAGGTGTTGAGAAGACTGTTGAGATACCTCCAGAGAAAGCTTACGGCTTTAGAGACCCTAATAAGGTTAAGACCTATGCTGCGAGAAGGTTCTCAAAACCACAGGAGTTAATTCCAGGTGCATTGGTTGAGGTAGATAATAAGATAGGGGTTGTTAGAAATATTAGTGGGGGCAGGGTTCAAGTTGATTTTAACCCGCCGCTTGCAGGTAAGACTCTTGTTTACAGGTTTAAGATAGTTAAGGTCTTAGAAGATGATTCGGAGAAGATAAGATACCTTGTTAACAGGAGGCTTCCAGAAGTCTCTGTTGAGGAAGTCTCTGTTGAAATCAGGGAGGAGACCGCTACCATAATCCTTCCAAACAAGGTCTTGCTTTCTGATGGTATACAACAGATCAAGAAAGCTGTTTTCGAAGATGTAGTAAGCATAATAAAAGGCATTAATACCGTTAAGTTCATAGATGTCTTCACAAGACCTGGAGAAGTTAAGAGTGCTGGTGAGGATAAAACACCCACATGAACGATTTTTTAATCCAAGATTTCAACTCTAATCAAGGAAAGGTTTTTCTCAGGACAGTCAAAGTCTCCGAGCCTTTCCAGAACCCTTGCCCTACGGTTGACTAATAGCATGTTGAATAAAATGGGGCATTCTCCTAGCCTCTCGCAATTCATCTTACAGAAAGCATCGTCGAGCTTGAGTTCCATAACTGCACCCTCTTTAGCTTTCCCTTTGGTTGCTAGCAATACTAGAGGCTCCAGGGAAACTTCGTATGGAAAAACTTCTTCACCTCTAATCATACAGTATATACTCTCGCCTCCGGTCATTTTCACAACTCTATAGGAAAGACCTGTGATCAACGTGCTATGACATAGCCTCCTATTACTACACTTTGTGCATTCGTATGCTTCACCTATGTAAGTAAACACGCTTCCAGGCTTAATACCTCGGCTCAGATAACTATACCTGTTCATTTTCGAAAATCTAAATTATCATAGTACTCTTAGCAAGCTCTTCAGCAGCCTTTTTCGTCAATCCCTTATCGCCCAAGACAGTATACCTTTCAGGCCTTATTCTGTGCGCTATTGTAAGTGCCTCGATTATCTTTTTTTCTGAAACTTTAATATCCTTAGCCGTAACCGGAGCCCTAACGGTTGATAAAGTTTCTCTGACCTTTGTCCAATCGCAATTGTGGAGTTTACTCATCATTATTGTTCCGATGCCAACCTGTTCACCATGTAGTGCGGGATAACCTGCCACAAGATCTAAGGCGTGACTGAAGAGATGCTCCGAGCCACTGCAGGGTCTACTGCTCCCGGCTATACCTATTAGAACACCTGCATGAATAAGCGCTTCGATCAGTATGCTTGCCCCTTCAAACTTATCGCTTGTAATAATATCTGCACATTTCATGATTCTATCGGCAATACTCTCGGCAAGACCTGCAGCATACTCACCATAGTACTCTCCCCTAAGTAAGTGTGATAGACGCCAGTCTCTTACAGCAGTGTATTTTGCAACAAGATCACCCACACCTGAGCCGAAATACCTATCGGGTGCAACGGATAGAATAGAAACATCGCCTATTATCATAGAGGGCATAACAGTGTAGAAAGAGTATCTCTTTCTACCCTTGGGTGCTGAAGCTAGGGGGCTTGCTATCCCATCGTGAGAAGGAACCGTGGGAACACTCGCGAACTCTAAGCCTCTTCTCCAAGCCAATATTTTCCCCGCATCTATAACCCTCCCCCCTCCAACGCCTACGATAAAGGTCTTCCCCCTATTCCTCTTGAAGCTTAGCATTTTCTCGATTCTCTTAGCCTCTGAAAAAGCGTCCCTATCTCCCACCAGCAATATTTTAAAGGAAAAATAGTTACCAGAAAGTATTTTCTTAATCCTATCTCCAAGTAGCTTCAGAGGAGTTTTACTCATTAAGACAATAACATTCTCCGCACCTGCTTCCTTCATGCAATTACCAAGTTCTTCTAAGGCATCATCTCCAAGTATAATACGCCTGGGGAGGTTAATCACGTGCTTATCCTTGCCTTTCAATACGTGACATATTTTTCAGGGAAAGGTTTATCTTTAAGCCTTTCCCTAATGTGATTCAGTCTGTGTTCTAGAGGTGTTAAGAGGCTTGGAAATCATTACTAAGAGGTTTGGTAGAGGAGGAATCGACTCTCCTCTTTGGGGAACTACCACTGTCGGGATATCCTGTAGAGACGGTGTTGTTTTCGCATCTGATACGAGAGTGGTGCAAGGGTATTATTTCATAGCACATAAGAAAGGGAAGAAGATTCTGAAGGTAGATGATTACATAGCTGCAACAATCTCCGGCGGCGTTGCCGATGCTCAAGCACTCGTAGCAACGCTTCAATGGGAGGCTAGAGCTTACAAGCTTGAAAGGGGAGTTAACATTCCAGTTAAGGCTGCTGCAAACATAGCCTCAATAGTGCTCTCCTCCATGCGAATGGCACCGTTCTACATACAGTTAATGATAGGAGGCTATGACAGAGACGGGGCAAGCCTATACATGCTCGACCCACTTGGAGGGTTTTCAAAAGAAGTTTTCGCAGGCTCGGGATCAGGTTCTCCTGTTGCACTAGGATATCTAGAAGCGGAGCTTAAGACTCCAATAGATACTTCTTCAGCCATACCCATAGCTATCAGAGCGATACTAGCAGCAATGCAGAGGGACACTGCTACTGGTAACGATTTCGAAGTAATGGTCGTAGATTCGAAAGGTTGTAGAGAGCTTGGACCAGAAGAGAGGGCGAGGTACGTAAGGCTGTCATGAGTTCTGAAGGCAGTATAAAAGAGGTTATTTTCGAAAGGATTCCAAGAGATGCTAAAATAGTCAGCATAGAGATGGAAGGTCCTACTATAGCTGTCTACGTTGAGAATCCGGAATTCCTAGTAAAGGGGCAACAGATCCTAGCTGATGTTGCAAAACAACTTAGGAAGAGGATAATCGTAAGACCAGCTGCATCGGTCAGGGTACCGAAGGATGAGGCTGAGAATGAAATCAGACAGATTATTCCTCAGAAGGCAAGTTTGGAAGCAGTAGTGTTCAACGATGTCTTCGGAGAAGTTCTTATTTCAGTTAGAAATCCCGATGCTGTAGAGGAGCTAGGCGAGAAGATACTAGATGATATACTTGTTAAAACGGGTTGGAAACCAGTCATAATAAGGATACCTCCCTTAAGCACGACTATCATCCCACAGGTGATGTATGTTTTCAACCAGAGCTCTGAAGAAAGGTTTAAGATATTAAGGGAGGTTGGGGAAAGGATTTTCAGAAGACCCCTTTTTAAAACTGAGAATATTACTCTAACCTTCCTCGGCGGTGCTGAACAAGTTGGAAGGTCCAGCATACTTGTTTCAACGGATGAAAGCAATGTCCTTATGGATTTCGGAATAAACCCTGCAGCAAACGCGTTTTCAGACACGTTTCCAAGGATCGACAGGATTCCAATTTCCGTTGAAAGCATTGATGCCATCATAATATCTCATGCTCATCTAGACCACATGGGCGGTCTCCCGTTACTATTCAAGTACGGCTACCGCGGTCCGGTTTACATGACTGAGCCGACAGTATACCTGATGTTCCTACTCTTAAACGATCTTTACGACGTA
>JANXDK010000032.1 GCA_025059435.1 Thermoproteota archaeon | reverse complement strand
GGGAAGAGCGTGGTTGAAGCCTCCAAGGAGGTCTGTGAGCCAGGCATATTCGGGCCTTTCTGCTTGGAGACTGTTGTAACTCCGGATTTGAAGTTCTACGTCTTCGAGATCTCCGCAAGGATAGTTGCTGGTACAAACGTATTCATGAACGGTTCTCCTTATACATACTTGAAACACGGTAAGCCAATGAGTACTGGGAGAAGAGTCGCTGTCGAGATAAGAGAAGCGATTGAGCAAGATAGGTTGAGGGAAATACTGGGGTAGCATTATTACGATTTTAAGGGAGTTGAATGGTAAAAAATAAGTCATAAAACATTTCCCTGATATTACAACTTAAGAAACACAAGAATTGGAGAAATATGGTTAAATCCATTAGTATATACATGTTGCCTATGAATTCTAGAGTATAAGATAGAAAAATGTTTAAAGAACGAATACTGACGAAAAATAAGAAATATTAAGTTGCACAGTAAATATGATATTGCTAGAGGAATGGTGATTAAGAGAGAAGATATTCAGGATATTGTTTCGAAGTATGACACTAAGAATATCACTATTGGTGTACTGGGTTCGCATTCAGCAGAGGAAGTAGGAATATCTGCCAAATCATTCGGATTTAAAACCCTTGTCATATGTCAAAAGGGTAGAGAAGAACTTTACGCAAAATACAATCAGCATCTTTTCGATCATGTGATGGTTCTCGAGAAATTCTCAGAAATAGTGAGAGAGGATATTCAGGAAGAGATGAGGAGGCTGAACACAATTTTCATACCAAACAGGTCGTTCTCGGTTTATGTCGGTTACGATAAAATTGAGAATGTTTTCAATATCCCCATCTACGGCAATAGGACTATTCTAAGAGCTGAAGAGCGTGACGAAGATAGAAACCAGTATTGGCTCTTAGAGAAAGCAGGAATAAGAATTCCCAAGAAGTTTAATAAGCCCGAAGAGATAGATAGGCTGGTGATAGTTAAAGTTCAACAGAAAAAGAAGCCCCTTGAAAGAGCGTTTTTCTATGCCTCTTCTCCAGAGGAATATTATAGTAAAGCAGAGGAGTTTTTGAGGAGAGATGTGATAAGCGAAGACGGCCTGAAGAAAGCCAGAATAGAGGAATACGTACTGGGTCAGAAGTTTAATGCTAACTTCCAAGGATGGGCTTTGAGAGATGCTTTCGACGACTTCGACCTCATAGGATTCGATGATAGAAAACAAACTAATCTACATGGTGTACTAAGCCTGCCCGCTAGAGACCAATTATCGTTAGATATCCCAATTAAAAACGAGGAAGTCGGCCATTACGGCTTAACGATGAGGGAATCTCTCAAACCCCTTGTGTATAAAGCTGCGGAAAAATTCAGGAGAGTATGCGAAGAAGAATATCCTCCTGGCATGATAGGTCTTTTCGCACTACAGGGAGCAATAGCCTATGATACAGAGGATCCTGAGCAGAAGAGGTTGGAATTCTATGTCTTCGACGTGAGTCCAAGAATACCGGGATGTCCTTGCGTGGGTCCTAATTCTCCAGAAATGCGAAGAATTACTCTAAAGTATCTGAAATACTTGCGGAAGTATAACTTGGAAAGAATTGAAACACCCATGGATTTACCTATGTTGGAGATAAAATATGCTTCAAGAGAGAACAGGCTTGAGGAGATAGTGACATAAATCTATAACTGGGTTATATTTGTGTAAAACGTTACTATTTATATAAAAACATTTTTATAACTGGGTTATAAAAATCATATGGAATGAGGAAGATACTGGTTGTAGAGGCCGATTCGAAAACTGTTTCAACTTTCAACAAAATGTTAAAGGGTTGGGGAATAGCTTTTGAAAAGGAGATTGTAAATAAAGTTGACTTAACTAGGTATGTAGATACAGAAATACTTTCAGTCTTCGTGTTTTCAAAAGTAAGTATAAAAGTGATTGAATCCCTACCTAATTTGAAGCTTATTGTAACAAGGTCATCTGGTTTCGACCATATAGATATAGAGGCTGCAAGCAAAAGAGGAATATTAGTTTCAAATATTCCAGGATATGGAAGCCTACCGGTGGCGGAGCATGTATTCGCATTACTTTTGGCAGTCTTGCGGAAGATAGTTAAAGCAGATTTAATGGTCAGGTCTTCTAAATGGTTTAGTCCACTTCTTCAAGGTAGTTTGATAAATGGAAAAACCTTCGGGATCATCGGTACTGGTGCCATTGGCGAGAGAGTAGCAAGGATAGCAAAGGCATTTGGAGCAGAGGTAATTGCCTACGATGTTTTTAAGAAGACTGCTCTAGAGGCTGAAGGAGTCTTAAGATATGTTAAACTTGAAGAAGTATTAGAGAGATCTGACATAATTTCTATTCATGTTCCACTAACCAGAGAAACATATCACATGATAAACAGGGATTCAATAGCAAGAATGAAGAAGCATGCTGTTTTAATAAACACTTCAAGAGGTCAGGTGGTTGACCAGGAAGCATTAGTTGAAGCATTAAAAACCGGAAAACTGTCTGGAGCTGGATTGGATGTACTTGAAAAGGAACCTCCTGAACCCGATGATCCGATATTGAAACTTGAAAACGTTGTACTCACTCCCCACATTGCTTGGAATACTGTTGAGGCAGAAGACTACATTCTTCAGTCAACAATAGATGTTATAAAAGCATTCGCCAATGGGAACCCACTAAACATAGTTAACCTTAAGGAATTGGAGAAACAAACTCTTGCACCAATTATCTCTTCTAATTAAGCAATATTTTGAAAAATCTTCTGAAAAAAAATCATTTTTTCATATTTTTAAAGGAAAAAAGAAACGTCTCGACGAAAATTTATTCAGATTTTCGATAAACTTGAATTATGGTGCTTCAATCTAGTTTGCTTGCTCCTTATACAGTATCAATGAAAAATACCTATAAGCTGGCTTTAGTAAGCGACTTGATGTGACAAATAGTGCTGCAACTACGGATTCGAGTGAAAATACGTTTGGGAATAAGGTGAATAGGTCTGTAGAAGAGATTACGTTAAAAAGAGCATTAAATCTTGCTCAGACAACATTCCTCGGGGTAGGAACTGCAATATGTGGTACCATATTTGCTATAATGGGAAGAGCGGTTGAGGCAGCAGGGCCCAGCATAGTGATAACCTTCCTAATCGGAGCTTTCTTCGCCCTATTCAGCTGTTTTTCTTATGCCGAGCTCGGTTCTACCGTGCCGAGTAGTGCTGGTGGAGCCATAAGCTTCGTTAAAAGAGCTTTTGGCGAAAGTATCCCCGCTTTCCTAGCGGGATGGTTCGACTGGGTTGGGAGTATAACGGATTGTGCTTTGGGAGCTATAGTGTTTGCTTTTTCAATAAACTACTTTCTGAAATGGTTAGAGCCATACGTTTTGGCCATTATTATTCTGATAGTTTTTGCATTCATCAACTTTAGAGGAGTAAAAACCATGGGTATAGCAGAATTCATCCTCACAGCTATCCTCGTCTCTTCCCTCGGCCTATATATGGCAGGCTCTTTTCTCAGCTTCAATGCAGAAAGGTTTCAACCATTATTCCCTAAAGGGTTTCTGCCGACAATGCTTATGGTGGGCTACATATTCCCTACTTACGCAGGCTATGAAACAATAACACAGCTCTCTGAAGAAGTTAAAACTGCTGGAAAGACTATCCCCCGAGCCCTGTTTCTGTCGCTAATAATTATCACCATAATTTTCACGGGCACAGCAGTAGCAACGATCGGAGGAGCGCCTTCAGAAGTATACGTAGGCTCAAACACACCGTTGCAAGATGCTGCAAACTATTTCATGGGCCCCGTAGGAGTGATCGTAGTAACCGTTGGAAGCATGATTGCAACCCTCTCCACAATAAATGGTAGCATGGCTGGAGCAACTAGGATAGCGTACGCTTTAAGCAGGAGCAATCTTCTACCGTCCTTCTTCAAACAGGTTCATCCAAAATACCGGACTCCCTACACGTCCTTAGCCTTAACTACCATCGTAGCAATAGCCTTCGTCTTAACAAGGTCTGTAGACTTCATAGTGTATGTAATAGCGCTCGGCTACAACGTTACAGCTATACTAGTAGCTTTATCGCTAATGCGTTTAAGGAAGGCAGAGCCGCATCTTTACCGTCCGTTTAAAGTGCCTCTCTACCCTCTCCCAACGATAATGGCTGTCTTAACCTCAATCATCATGATTCTTACGCTAAGCATAGAATCATTAATCTTAGGAATGGTCTTTGGATTTACGGGAGTATGCATACTAATGCTCCTCAGAAAAACCTATAA
Organism: Thermoproteota archaeon; assembly: GCA_025059435.1. GTDB lineage: Archaea > Thermoproteota > EX4484-205 > EX4484-205 > JAAOZP01 > JAAOZP01. The sequence continues at coordinate 1,960 of JANXDK010000032.1, read as the reverse complement.
GGACACCGGTGCGAAAGGGGATTAAGTTTTTAGGCAACCTTTTTAGAATAGCAGGGTAGTCATATCGGGTTGCGAATACTCGTCGTTGGTGCTGGTGACATCGGGATGCCGATAATAAAGCAGCTTTCTGAGGAGGGACACATACTTGCCGTCATAGAGCCTGATGAGGATAAGTGTAGAGAAATAGCTGAACATGCTGACGCTGCTATCTTCATTGGGAGTGGCGACGATCCCGAGATTTGGAAAGAGGTTGAGGCAGATAAGATAGACGTTGCGCTGGTCTTGACGAATGAGGATGAGGTAAACCTGAGAGCGTGCCAAATCGCCAAGAAGGAGTATGGGATACCCTTAGTTATAGCAAGGGCCCATCAACCAGAAAACAAGGAAAGAATTAGGGAGAGTGGTGCAGACATTGTAATATGCCCATCGGAAGAAACGCGCCGTCTGTTCCTTAACGTTCTCGAAACCCCCGGTCTCGAAACCATTTACGAGAATCTCGCCATGAATTTTAAGATTGTTAAGGTAAAAGTACCCTTCAATGGAAACGCTGTTGGTAAGACTATTAATCAATTGAATATTCCAGATGAATGTAGAGTAATCGGAATATTTCGTGAATGTGAGTTAACATATGTTGATGGAGACGCTGTTTTAAAAGGCGGGGATCAAGTGATAGTTTGCGGTCCTAGGAAACTTGTTGAAGAAATCGTAGATAAATTTAGGAGTATAGAGGTCACTTGACATAAGGAGTGTGAGAGTAGATGCAAGAAATCTTCCTGCTGGAAATATTCTTTCTAAGCGATCTTCTAATAAACATACTTACTAAAATGGCTTTAGCCGGCTTAATATTACTCATAACATGGGTGGTATCGAAGATTCTTGGAGGACTTGTGTCTAAGTCAGTGAGCAGACTAGGCCGCCAAGTTGCTCAACAAATTAGGCGCGCTTTATCATGGTTAGTATGGTTCATCGGTATTGTAATGTGTTTGGGACAAATTGGTCTCGAATTAACAATATTACTCGTGATAATAGCATTGGGTGGAATAGCACTGATAATTGCTTTTAGAGACATATTGCTGAATATGGCTTCACGCGAAGCTATAGCGATATACAATCCTTTTAAAATCGGAGACTGGATTCAAGTAGGAGAGTATTTCGGCAGGATCATCGATATTAATCTGATAAGTACGGTTCTGGTGACGCCGGACAATGAAATAATGCATATCCCAAACTCTAAGATTGTTAACAGCACACTTATAAACAGAACTACTACAGGCGAGATAAGAATACATGTGCCATTAACTGTAGATAATACATTAGATCTGTCTTATATCGAGGATATTCTAATAGAGGTTAGTAATGAACTTAAAGACGATCTTGCGGTTGACTCTAAACCTGAGGTCAGAGTAGTTAGAATGGACAATCGTTCAGTCCAGTTAGAACTTCTGTTGAGAATTAACAATCCTGCGAAAAGCAAGATAATCGTATCGGAAATCCTGAAAAGAGTTAAAACAAGGCTCAAAGAGATTAAAAAGAAAATAAGCGATAAAAATCAGTAATATCGTAATCTTTGAATATACTTCTCAATATCAAACTTTTTCTCCAAACTTTTTTCATTCATGTATCTAACCTTTCCGTAAATTAACCTTTCTTTCCAAGGACGATCGTGTTTACCAAAGCACCATGCTACTCCTGCAAAACTATTCGGATCTCTGCCGTCAAGCTCATACTTATTGTTAAGGTATAATGCGATTCTGAAAGCTTCCTCAGGGTTCTCGACCCACTCGATGATTTTCTTCGCCCAGTACATACGCATATAACCGTGCATTTTTCCAGTTTTAACCATTTCAATTTGAGCAGTGTTCCAGAAAGAATCGTGAGTCTTACCTTTTTCAAGCTCATCTAAACTATAGGTGTATGGCCGCCGATCTTTACGGTGCTTTATAAGCGTATTTTTTGCCCA
>JANXDK010000031.1 GCA_025059435.1 Thermoproteota archaeon | reverse complement strand
TTATAATATACATGTCTCTAAGAGTCTCTTTGTCACCTAGGTCCGGGGTATTTATTACAAGCCCTACTCTACCGCTTGTGAGAAAGCCTATCGAGTCCACACCTTCCTCAGAATTCTCGCTAAGCCTGTTAACAAGCATAACGTCCTTAAGCCCGTGGGACATTAAGAAACTCCTAGTACCTCGCGTAGCAGCTATTGTAAAGCCAATTTCCATTAGGTTCTTAGCAATCCTTACTGCTCTAAGCTTATCCTCGTCTCTAACCGTTATGAATATTACGCTATCATCCGAAGGTAGGCTTAGGCCAGATGAAATCCATGCCCTTATGAAAGTATTTATGAAATCATAACCTATGCATGCAACCTCCCCGGTGGATCTCATTTCGACACCTAGAACAGGATCAGCACCCTTAAGCCTGACGAATGAGAAGACAGGAACCTTGACGCCAATGGTCTTCTCGTTACGCTTAAGCAGATTAGAGAATTCTCTAATCTTACGACCAGCTATAATCTTACCTGCGAGCCATATTAAAGGTATTCCGGTAACCTTGCTGACGAAAGGCATTGTCCTACTCGCCCTCACATTAGCCTCTATAACATACACTTCATAATCTTTAACAAGATACTGTATGTTGAATGGACCAATTATATTAAGCTCTTTTGCAATCTTTTCAGTATAATCCTTGACCATATTTACAACATTTTCAGGAAGCCTCTGTGGTGGAGTCACTATCGTAGCGTCACCACTATGAGTACCGGCATACTCTATGTGCTCCATGATGCCTCCTATTAGAACATCTTCGCCGTCGCTCACTGCATCGACCTCAACTTCATAGGCCTGTTCGAAAAACTTACTTATAACCACAGAGTGCTCCGGCGAGATCCTAGTGGCTTTACGAATGTATTCTACAAGCTCTTCCTCATTTGTCGCAACGTTCATTGCTGCACCCGACAATACGTATGAGGGTCTTACTAAGACAGGATATCCTATTTCCCTGGCTTTAGAAACAGCCTCCTCAATACTAATAACCCTGGCCCAAGGAGGCTGCTTTATCCCAAGCTTATCCAACAAGAGACTAAACTTAGCCCTGTCTTCGGCATGGTCTATGCTTAAAGGCGGAGTACCTAGTATCTTAACGCCATACTTATGAAGCTTTGGAGTAATATTAATCGGATCCTGGCCACCGACGTTTACTACAACACCCTCAGGCTTCTCAGTCTCCACAATATCCATGACTCTCTCGAAGGAAAGCTCCTCGAAATACAACTTGTCAGACATATCATAATCCGTTGAAACAGTTTCAGGATTATTGTTTACGACAATAACCTCGTCAAAACCCTCTTCTTTCATTGACCAGACGGTATGCATAGTGCAATAGTCGAACTCGACGCTACTCCCAATCCTATTGGTGCCAGCACCTAAGATTATCACTTTCCTCCTACCGGGCTTCTCAGACACATCGCTAATCTCATCGCCGTAGGTGGCGTAGAGATAATTTGTGACAGACTCCCATTCGGCAGCCATCGTATCTATTAGTTTGAAAACAGGCTTAATTCCGTGTCTGATCCTAAAGCTCCTAACCTCGTCCTCGCTCCACCCCAGTCTTCTAGCTATCTGCACATCTGAGAAACCAAGCCTCTTAGCCTCCCTAATCTTCTCAACAATCTTTTTCTCATCCTTGTCACGGAGATGCTTAAGTTCAGAATCAACCCGGATTATATTCAGTATCCTGTAGAGGAACCACTTATCTATACCCGTTATCCTGTTTATCTCATCTACGCCAACACCAGCCTTTAAAGCCCTAACAACGTTGAAAAGCCTTTCATCCGTGGGTTTGAGGAACTCTGATAATTCCGACGGTACACCATCTTCTTCCCCATCATTGCCTACAACTCCAATTTTTCCTATTTGAAGCATTCTCACAGCCTTTTGTAAAGCCTCTTCGAAAGTCCTGCCTATAGCCATGACCTCGCCAACAGACTTCATCATCGTCCCTATCGTCCTATCCACATCACCTGGGAACTTCCTGAAGTCCCACCTCGGATACTTTACCACAACATAGTCCAGTGCAGGTTCGAAGCTTGCCTTAGTAATCCCGGTAACCTTGTTAATTATCTCGTCTATCCTATAGCCAATAGCCAACTTTGCTGCCATATAAGCTAGGGGATAGCCAGTAGCCTTGGAAGCTAGGGCACTAGACCTTGAAAGCCTGGGATTTACCTCGATAACTATTAACTCACCGTCATCAGGGTTAAGGCCAAACTGTATATTGCACTCCCCCACAATACCAAGCTTTTCGATAATTCTTAACCCAGCCTCTCTGATCATATGGTACTCCTTGTTCGTAAGAGTTTGAGTGGGTACGACAACGATTTTCTCACCAGTATGCACACCCAGCGGGTCGAAGCCCTCCATAGTAGCGACGGCGACAGCATTACCGTAGTAGTCCCTCATATACTCATACTCCAACTCTTTCCAACCGAAGTAAGACCTTTCAACAAGCACCTCGCCATTAAGGCTCCACTTCAAGGCCCTAGAAACAACATTGTATAACTCATTCTTGTCTTTGACTATTCCAGAACTATGACCACCTAGTGTAAAAGAAGTTCTTACAAGGAGCGGGAATCCCAATCTTTCAGAAATCTTGAGAGCATCCTCAGGAGATCTTGCAATATCACTGGGAGGAACATTTAAACCAATATCCCACATAGCCCTTCTGAAAAGATCCCTGTCCTCGGCTGTCCTAATTGTTTCAATAGAGCATCCAAGTACTTTAACGCCATACTTATCCAATATGCCGGCATCGTGAAGAGCTAGGCCTAGGTTGAGAGCTGTTTGACCACCGAATCCGAGTAGAATACCATCAACCCTCTCTTTCTCAATAATCTTAGAAACAGAGTCTACGGTCAATGGCTCGAGATAAACCTTGTCAGCCATCCTCCTGCTAGTCTGGATAGTAGCGATATTCGGATTAACGATGACGGTTTCAATACCATCTTCCTTCAGAGCCTTCAGCGCTTGACTTCCGCTATAATCGAATTCTGCAGCTTGAGCAATTACGATTCCTCCACTTCCTATAACGAGCACTTTCCTTATGTCGCTAAATTTTGGCATTTGAACCACCTATTGTTTGAATAAAACTAGAAATTTTTAAAAACATCTGTAAAAGACAGATACATATTGTTGAAAACTTGTAAACGTATACTCCTCCACTATTCTTTACCTTCGTCACCGAATTATCTGAGGAGATAGAAGGAGGATTTTACCCTATTTAAATGTTTCCAAAGGATTTAGCTCATATTTGAAGCTAAATAACTACCCAAATCTATTATTAAACGACTTACATGGTATTTGATTGGTAAAGGTAGAAAGCATACACGAATATGAAGCTTAATTAAAAACCTTCATTCCCAGAGTAATAAGATTAGGGGAATTTAAAAGTCCTTTTATCTAAAGCCGGGGTAAACCGGATCCAAATAAAAATTCTGGCGAATATCCAGTATCTAATTCTATATCATGAATATTTATGCTTAAGGATTCTACTTGCTTATCTCATCAAGTTCCTCGAGAAGAACTTCTACTAAAGCGTAATAAGCAGGTTTAGTACGGTATTTTTCATCGAAAATAAGAGCAGCCCCTGATTCGGAGAAGGTGTAGGGTATCCAGGAATACTTGTCGGTAAAGCCCCACATTATGAATGTATTTGGACCAGCGCTATCAAGGTATGTTTTAAATATTTTCTTATATATTTCTGCTTGCTTAGCAAGCTCATCATTTGAAGCAGGCATCGGAATGCTAACGTCCATCTCGGTTATTTCAACCTGAAGGCCTAGTTCTCTAAACCTCTTTATGTTTTCAGCTAAGCTGTCTGGATCGGGGTATCTTTCAATGCTTATGTGCATTTGGAAGCCAACTCCGTGGATTGGTACCCCACGTTTTAAGAGCGTCTTAATAAGATTGTAAACTCCATCAGATTTCCTATTAATGCTCTCTATGCCGTAATCGTTATAGAATAATAATGCATTCGGATCTGCTTCATGAGCCAATCTGAAGGCCAGCTCTATGTACTCTGGGCCGATATTCCTAAGCCAAACGCTGTTTCTCAAATACCCGTTTTCCGTAACAGCCTCATTGACAACGTCCCAAGCGTAAACTTTGCCCCTGTAGCGACTCACTACAGTCATAATGTGGTCCCGTAGTATTTGAATCCACTCTTCCCTAGTGAAATTCCCCTGTGTTATCCAGTCTGGTAATTGTTGATGCCAAACTAGACAATGGCCACGTACTTTTAAGCCGTGTTTTTCAGCGAATTCAACTATCCTATCTGCTCTTGAAAAAGTATAGATGCTGGGGAAAGGATGTATAAGGACGAATTTCATCTCGTTCTCTGGAGTCACGGTATTGAACTCTTGAACAATAGTCTCAATATAATTAGCATCATCAAAATGTGAGAAACTGATGGCCGTACCTATTTTTAACCCTAGTCTATCAGCCAGGCTTTTTAATGTGTAATTCTTTGCAAGAGGAGTGTAAACATCATTGTTATTAGTCTCACCTCCACTTGGTTTTTCAACACGAGTACTAGTGTTACGCGTTATTAAACTTAGGAAAAATAATGAAGCTAATGCAATAACCACTATAAGAAGGATGTAAATAAGCATTATTCTTCTCGAGAGCATTTAAAAAATCCTACGAAGAGTGTTTGATATAAGGCTTAACGCTAAGCGGGAATTAATGGGGAACGGTGCTTATAATGGAAACATAGAAGTTTAAAGTTTATCTACTGGATGATTCAGAAGGGCTTAAGATGAAGAAGCAAACTGCTCTAATTGTTTTTGTTCTATTTATTGCAGTGATTTGTATGCTAATTCTCGTTTTCATCGCTACTAGGAAAAGCGGTAACGGGGATAGCGGAAACATAACCATAACTAACCCTCCTGGTACAGGCAGCGTGCAAAATACTGTTGTAAGTATAAGAGTAAACACGTCTATAAAGTACCAGGTTATCGAGGGATTTGGAGGATCCGGAGCTTATTTCGAATCTCTAGTATATAACCTCAGGGAGCCGTTGAAAACGGAAGTATTGAACCTATTATTCTCCGATCTTGGGATAAGTATTTACAGAATGCGTGTATGGTCTTTAATCGAAATCTATAATGATGATAATGATCCAAACAATTTTAATTGGGATGGTTTCAATTTTAACACCGACTGGCATCAGGTTTGGAACGCGCAGCAAGCTAAGGCCAGAGGCGTAAGTAAGTTTCTCGCTTCGGTCTGGAGTCCTCCATGGTGGATGAAGAGCAACCGTAAAGAAAACGGTGGGGGCTACCTTCTTCCTGAGATGTATGAGGAATTCGCAGAATGGTTAGCAGCATACGTAATAGGGTATAGGAAATATCATGGTATTGACATAGGCTGGATAAGTATTCAGAATGAGCCCGATTTCTGGACTGAAGATTGGGAAACATGCGTATATACACCTGAACAATTAAGGGATCTAGTAAAGGTTGTGGGTAGAAAATTCAAAGCTTTGAATCTGACTACGAAGATTTTACTACCTGAAACCGCACAGGTATCTAAAGCACCTGATTACATAGATGTGATAATGTCAGATCCAGAAGCAGCACTCTATGTAGATGTTCTCAACTTCCATCTCTATGACATAGATTATTTTGATCCAGATAGTGAAATAATACATTTGGAAAATGTTGCGAAACGTGGTGTAAAATATAATAGACCATTATGGCAAACCGAGTATAGTTACTTAGAGTTTGTTAAGGCAGGTACTTTAGAAGAGGCATTGGCAGCCGCTCAACATATCCGAAATACGCTGGTCTATGGAAATGCCTCGGCCTACTTAGTGTGGACGTTGTTCTGGGTTGGAAACGGTTTAATCAGCATAGACCCATTTGGTGAGGGGTATAAAGTCAATACTGTATACTATGCTTTGAAGCATTATTCAAAGTTTATCACTCCCGGTTCAAGAAGAATATACTCATCATCTTCTGACGTAGACATATTAACATCCGCCTTTCTAGACGAGACCACAAACAGAATTATAGTCGTAATAATAAACAGGAGTAAGAAACAGTTTAACGCAGAACTCCGAATAGAGGAAAGTGTAAAAACATCCATGGAACAGTATCGTACTTCAAGCATAGAGAATTGCCTACGTTTGTCTAATATTCAATCTTCAGATAACATTTTCAGAATAATTATTCCACCGGAGAGCATAATAACCCTAATA
>JANXDK010000030.1 GCA_025059435.1 Thermoproteota archaeon | reverse complement strand
CCAAGGCCATCAAGTACTGTGAACAATATCTTCTCCGGCTTCAACTTATTGCATTTCTTACTAAGACCAATGTTTAAACTTTATCCCTTTCCATGTATTGCTAACTATTGTAGTAAAGTACTATAGGTAGGAACCATGTGAACCAAAGTGTGAAAATGAGTATTAAGTATGATGAGAAGAGCAATGGTGCATTTGGATATCCATAGGCTACGAGTAAGAGGAAGGCTGAAACGATAAAGAGAATTAAAAGTAGCTTAAGCATGGTCTTTCCGTGTATCGCCACCAACCCGGTTTTCGAGAATATTTCTATTAAAAGGAAGAGAGGCAGCGCATAAAACATTCCAGTTAATAATCCTGAGGAAAATGCAATTCCAATTAATCCTATTTGCGAGTAGAAAGGTAGGAGTGAGGATATTACTATAGCTGCGGGGAGGAATAATAGTTTGAGAATCCAAAAGGGTGATCTTAATATTGCGTTAGAGAAACTCCTATAGCCTGGTAGTAACCAGTTGAATAGCTCCGAATCCGGTCCTTCCTCGGAAGCGATCCTTTTTCTAAAATAGTACATGTTCTCAACTAGATTATGTAGCTTTACCGCATCCAGAATATCTCCAAATAATCCGCGTGAGGAGGTTTCACTTTCGGCTTGAGCACGTATTCTCTTATAAAAAGAGCTTATCATAAAAATCACTGTAAGGATAGTGATAACCATTATCCAAACGAGTCTTTTTTTCATTAGGAGAAATATTAATTATGTTAACGTGCTTTTTAGCTTTTCTAAATACTTAAAGAAAAAACTTATAAAAAGATTTGAAAGAAGAATTGAAGCTTTGCATGATGTGAAAGTGGTTTCTCTAGACGTTACTGGAACGCTTGTAGATGGAATGTCTGTTAAATATTTCTGGGATTTCCTAATACCTACAGCGTACGCCAGAAAACATCAAGTTCCCTTTGAAAAAGCATTCCAATATGTTAAACAGACTTATATGACGATAAGCCCAGATGATGTCAAATGGTATTTACCGGAATACTGGATGCAAAGGCTTGATATTGAAGACAGTATTGAAGATCTTCTTAAAGAATTAAAGCAAATGATAACAATTTTCCCAGATGTCAAGCCGGCAATTGTTGAATTATGTTCACAGCATAATTTGATAATTTCGTCAAATCTCCCCATGATAATTTTAGAAACAATATTGGACGATTTCAAAGAGTATTTTTCAAAAATATTCTCTTCAGTATCAACATTCTCGTTGCCACGTAAGACTGCAGAGTTTTACTTTAAAGTCTGTTCAAATACTGGTTTTAAACCTAAAGAAGTTTTACATGTAGGCGATAACTTCATATACGATTTCTTAATACCAAGATTCATAGGGATGAAAAGCATAATAATAAAACGCTTTAAGCCTCCGAAACAAAAGCATGAGGTCAGTGATTTAAAACAGGTTCTTAATATAATAAGTATGTGAGTATGCATGTCTTCACATTATTCCTGCTCTTTTTAACGAAGCCTCTATCTCCATAATTATGTTACAAATATCTTGAGGTTACTTCTATGTATTACCTTAATTAACTTCTAAGAATCCCTCCCCACTTCTAGTCTTTTCAGATCCCTTCTCTAACTGCTTTTAATATCTCCCCGCCTAGTTCTACGCTTCTATGCAACAGTCTTCCAGCAGCGTCAAACCCTTCGAAAAGCCCTTACTTCCAGTCTCCATGTTTTATTTAGAAATAGCTGAATTCTCCTATAGCATCATGCCAAGAAACATCTAATTATTCAACGAAAATAAGGTAATCTTATAGGGGAGCCAATCTTTTAAACTGACTGGGTTACCGCCTTGACTTCTTCAAAACTCCAACTGATCTCTCCTCGTTTAAGCCTTTGTAAATATTCTTGCATCCTTATAATCGTATTCTGATACACGTTGCCCTCGGCAGCAGAAACGTAAACAAACCATAGCCTTTCAGGATTAATACCAATTTTACAGAGCTTCTTCTTCAAAGCTTCAACACGCCTACGAGCCCATTCATTGCCACTGATATAGTGACAGTCTGCAGGATGGCATGGTGCTACGAGAACCATTCCTGCACCCTTCTCAAAAGCTCTCAGAATCATCTTCTCACTAACCCTACCGGAGCACATGACTCTGATAATCCTCACGCTCGAAGGATACTCCAAGCGGGAGACGCCGGCGAAATCGGATCCCGCATACGAGCACCAATTGCAGCAAAAGCTTATTATTTTATCCTGCGGATTTTCTTCGAGCGCTGCGTCTATCTGTGCGATTATTTGCTCTGTGGTGAAATGGTGTTGGTTCAGTGCTTCAAATGGACATCCTGCTGCACATGTTCCGCATCCCGCACACATCGATTCTGTTACTTGGATTGCTTTCCTACCTTCTTTCTCCACCGGCTTGAGTGCTTGATATGGACACATCTTTGTACATGCGAGGCATCCCCTACACTTGGATATGTCTACGTAGCTTGTTATCGGTTCTAGTTCTATGAAGTCTTTTGAGAATAGCATTAGGGTTTTTGAGGCTGCCGCGTGTCCCCTTGCTACTGTCATTGGTATGTCCGTGGGACCTGCGCATGCTCCAGCTAAGAATATTCCGTTTACGACCGTTTCAACGGGTTTAAGCTTGATGTGAGCCTCCATGTAGAAACCATATTGGTCTCTCGGTACTCTCAGCATTTCCCCAAGTTTGTCCGACCCCTCTGAGGGCTGCATGCCCACTGCGAGTACAACTATATCTACTGGAGACTCTACTCTTTCTCCGCTTAACGTGTCCTCTGCCCTTACTATAAGCAAGCCGTTCTTCTCCTCAACCTTGTCCGGCCTACCTCTGATGAATTTAACTCCCGCTTCCCTCGCCATCCTGAATATAGTCTCATATTCCTTGCCTCCTGTTCTAATATCTATGTAGAAGACTGTAACATCCATGTTTGGGTTACTTCTCTTTAAGAGTATTGCCTGCTTGAGGGTTATCATACAGCATATTCTGGAGCAGTATATGTTTGTTGCCTCGTCTCTGCATCCTACGCATTGTATGAAGGCTATTTTTTCAACTGGCTTATTGTCCGAGGGTCTTATTATCCTCCCGTGAGTCGGCCCGTCTGATGCAAGCATTTTCTCAAACTCCATGCTTGTCAAAACGTTTACCAGCTTACCATATCCGTATTCCGGTTTCCTCACCGGGTTGAAGAGATCGAAGCCTGTTGCTAAAACGATGGCGCCTACTTTAAAAGTCTCCTCCAAGCCTGGTGTCTCAAGATCTATTGCTTTAACCGGACATGCTTCAACACACTTCCCACATTTAATACAGCTTTTAGTGTCGATCACTGCCGTTAATGGGCTTCCAACTAAGCCGTGTATGTGAATCATCTTTTCATAACCGTATTCGCATCCAGCATTACCCTGGGTCTTTTCAACGAGGTATATGGCTCTCCTCTTTGAGAGGCCGTGAGAAAACTCCTCCTCCACTTCGACAGGGCATGTTTTAACACACTCCCCACATCCAACACACTCTTCTGAGACCTTTGACGACATTCTCCTAATAGTTACGATGAAGTTACCGATGTAACCGTCTACATTCGCTACTTCACAGAGTGTTAAAACCCTTATCCTGGGGTGCGTTAAAACCCTGCTTATCATCTCGTTTATCAAACATGCTGTGCAATCTACTCTCGGGAAGGTCTTGCCGAGCATCGCAGTCTTGCCTCCAAGCTTTGGGGATTTTTCGACGAGTATGACTTTGTAGCCGGAGTCCGCAACGTCTAATGCTGTTCTCATCCCAGCTAAACCGCCACCTATTACCAGTAGGGTTTTCTCAACCGGTACTATTATAGGTTCTAAAGGCTCTAGGAGCCTTGCCTTCGCAACCGCCATTTTAACGAGGTCCATCGCCTTACGTGTAGCGCCCTCGTGGTCACTAGCATGGACCCAAGAGCAGTGTTCTCTTATGTTAGCCATTTCGAAGAGGTATGGGTTTAAACCCGCCTCGGAAACGCATGCTCTAAAAGTCGGCTCATGCATCTTGGGCGAGCATGCTGCTACTACTACCCTGTTCAAACCATATTCTTTAATAATCCTCTTTATCTCGGCTTGACCAGCGTCTGAACATGAGTATAGATTGTGTGAAGCATATACGACGTTTGGAAGAGTCTTAGCGTATTCAGCTACTTTAACGACATCGATGACTCCGCCAATGTTCTTGCCGCAGTGACATACGAATACTCCTATCCTAGGTTCTTCGGACATTAGAGCTTAGCCTCCTCAACTAGTTTGTTAAGCCTCCTTCGGCTTTCAGCATCCAGCTCTTTTACGATAATCCTTTCTCCTAGAAGGTTTTTCAAAGCATTGGTCCAAACGGCTGAGAAACCATCGCCATGAATCACCCTACGCCTCACTACGGTTATCGCATGGTTCCTACATGCATCTAGGTGGATACACGCGTTGCATAGTATGCAGTACCTCTTGTCTACCATAATCTTACCGCCTCTTTTAACCAGCGCCTTCGTCGGACATATTTCAATACATGCTTCGCACCCATCTTCGCATTTCGATTCTTCTACCTTTATCGACCCCTCGAAGAGCGGATTTACTTTTATAGCATTCTCTGGACAAGCATCTTCACACCATGGACATCTTAAACACTTTTTTTCGTCGACTGTAATATTATGCTTATTATCTATTTTTAAAGCTCCAAGGAAACAAGCCTTATAGCATTCGAAACAATCCTCTTTACACTTGGATTGCTCTATAATGACCTTGGGTAAAGGTAGGGGGAACCCTTTTGACGAGACAATCGGGTTTATCCTCCTCCCATTAACGGTGAAGTCTATTGCTCCAGAAGGACAGAGTGGCTCACATGCCCCACATAGACTACAGTTTTCGCCAACGGATAGGGTTAACAAACCATCTTCCCTCTTAATTATTCTCAAGGCATTCTTAGGACATACTTTTATACAGACGTCGCAGAAGATACACCTCCCCCTGTCAATCGTTAACCGTACATAATCCGTGTAGAAACGTCTCTCAACAATGACTAAAGGAGGGTTCTCAACTATCCTTATTGACAAACCGGCCCGAGGAAAAGCTTGTTTAGGAATAGAAAAACTTTAGTCCACTTTTAAAGAATACAATAAAGCCTTTATTAATATGTGTTTAATCAGTTTTCTTGGGTTGAGCGAAGTTCAAGTGGAGTTCATAGGACGATTCCGTGAGATTTTCAAGATCAAGAGTATGAAGATCAATGTGGAATCTGAGATAAACCTGTTAAACCTCTTGAAGAAGCTTAGTGAAAAGACTGGTTTCGACGTTGTTTCACAATTCCTAGGGTCTAGGGGGGAGCCGATGGAGGAGTATTCTCTGATAATTCTAAACGGTAAGGTTGTCAACTTGGGTAGGTTAAGCGAGTACGTTATTAAACCCGGAGACAGAGTCGTCCTATCCCCCTCTGTAGCGGGAGGAGGATGATGTTTGAAGGGCTATGCTGGAAAATACTTGATCGTTGACTTGTCGCGTGGTAAGACTTTAATCGGTAAAGTTGAAGAGTCTATGGCTATAAACTATATCGGCGGCTACGGCTTCGGTGCTAGAACCCTTTACGATATGCTTCCCAACCCTGCTCAGGTAGACCCGTTGTCTCCGGAGAATGTTTTAATCTGGTGGACTGGACCGTTGGCGGGGACGATTTCTACTGCCGGCAACAAGTACTCTGTCTTCGCTAAATCCCCCTTAACGGGGATATTCGGATTCGGGATTTCGTCAGGTCTATTCGCTTCCGAATTGAAAAGCGCAGGTTGGGATGGGATATTCTTCACTGGAAGGGCTGAGAAGCCATCATACTTGATGATTGACGATGACAATATTGAGCTTAGGGACGCTTCTCACCTCTGGGGCAGGACGACATGGGAAACCGAGGAAATGGTTAAGGAGGAGCTTGGGGACGAATCCTTTGCGGTAGCATCAATAGGCCCTGCCGGAGAAAGGGTGGTTAGACTGGCCAACATTACTAACGAGAGGAATAGGCAAGTTGGTAGATGTGGATTAGGCGCCGTGATGGGTTCTAAGAATATTAAGGCAGTGGCCGTAAGAGGGTCAAGGGACGTTGAGGTTGCTGACATCGAGGGATTGGTAAAATTAATTGCAGACCTTAACGAGCGTTGTCAAGGTCCTGCAACTGAGAAGTATAGGATATACGGGACTCCCGCCAATGTTCTTGTCCATAATAAGCTGGGATGCTTACCCTCGTATAACTTCCAAAAGGGGACTTTCGAGTACGCTGAGGAAGTCTCGGGGGAAACGATGCTGAAGACCCATGTTAAGAAGATTGTTGCATGTGCCGGTTGTCCCATAGCATGCGACCACGTTAATCAGGCTAGAGAGGATTATGCTGGCACGACTTCCAGCGTCGACTATGAGAGCCTCGCATTACTAGGTCCCAATTG
>JANXDK010000002.1 GCA_025059435.1 Thermoproteota archaeon | reverse complement strand
TATGTAAATTTTATCAGTTATCTTCTGAAAATTTGTTCAACTATTTTTATTCTTTACTGAACAATGTGCATAAAGTTTATATATGCCTTTGTATAGCCAAAGGCCGTAATGTTGGCCAAGGGAGAGAGTGTTTCAAACCTGATGAAGAAGATCGCTGAAGAAGGGGTAAGATTCATTGATTTTCAATTCACAGATGTTCCAGGACGTTTACAACACGTTACCATACCTGTAGGAAGGTTAAACTTGAACACTTTTTCTGAAGGGGTTCCAAAACTGGACGGTTCTTCGATAAGGGGTTTCATGGAAATATTCGAATCAGATCTTGTTTTAAAGCCAGATCCTTCAACTTTTGCAATAATACCCTGGGGAAACACTGAGAATAAGACAGCAAGGTTTCTTTGCGATATCTACGTAGGATATGGTGGCGGCAGGCTATCTAGAGATCCGCGATACGTAGCTCAGAGAGCTGAGGAATATGCTTTAGAACAAGGTTTTCTGTCTTACTGGGGTCCCGAGGTCGAGTTTTTTGTTTTCAAAAAAGTTACTTGGGACGTGTTGAACCCCTATAAAGGACAATCATATACCATCGAATCTCCTGAAGCAGCATGGACTTCGGGAGAGGGTTACCCCATAAGGTTTAAAGAAGGATATTTCCCAGTTCCTCCACATGATACTCTAATGGATTATCGTTCTACAGTTACACGGCTTCTAGAAGACTATTTTGGAGTAACTTGTGAGGCCCATCACCACGAGGTTGCCACTGCAGGACAATGTGAAATAGATATGGTTAGAGACAGGCTTGTTAAAATGGCTGACAATGTTATGACTCTCAAATATGTTGTTAAAAACGTTGCTATACAACACGGTATGGTAGCGACGCTGATGCCTAAACCAATATTTGGAGATAATGCAAGCGGCATGCACGTGCATGCAAGCCTTTGGGGTGGGAATCCAAGCACCGCAAAGCTTGTAGAAGAAGGGAAACTCGTCAATCTTTTCTATGATCCTGATGATGAATACGCTGAACTCAGCCAACTTGGAAGATACTTTGTAGGAGGATTGCTAGAGCACAGTAGAGCACTTACAGCAATAACGAACCCGACTACAAACTCCTATAGGAGGCTCGTACCAGGGTACGAGGCACCAGTATTTATAGCGTGGAGCAGGGGCAATAGGTCTGCCAACATCAGAATACCAGTCTACGAGAAAGGTGCGCGCAGTGCACCTAGAAAGAGAGTAGAGTTTAGAACTCCCGACCCTTCGTGTAATCCATACCTTTGCTTTGCTGCGATAATGAGTGCAGGATTAGACGGGGTAAGGAAAAAGATCGATCCCGGGGACCCTGTAGATGAAAACATTTACCATTTAAGTCCCGAAAGAAGGAGGCAACTTGGCATAAAGGAGCTTCCCGGAAGCCTGAAAGAAGCAGTTGAATGCCTTAAGAGTGATAGGGAATTCCTGAAACCAATATTCTCAGACGATCTAATAGATAGAATAATTGAAAACGGGTTGAACGATCATGTTCAAGTATCTGCAAGGACTCATCCCTACGAGTTCTATCTTTACTTTGACATCTAGAAAATGTCGAAGTGTGCAATGTATTGAGGAACAAGAAATATTAAATTCTTGGAATGTACTTAACGCTTAGAGTATGAAATGAAAACTTCTCGAAGCAACCTCATTAGAAGAGCGATTTGTTTTTTAAATGAAAATAAGTAGTTTATAGAAAAACGATATGAAACATAAACTTGAAATCACATTGAATATGCTTTTTTAGAGAGGAACATTTTATTCTAGACGTTGATCATTGGCTTCTTTTTCTTAATTAATCGATTCCTCTCCAGATAAAGACATCTTTTGAAAAAAGCATGAATAAATTACAAAATCTTAAATTTATAGATTAATCGCTTAAAACCATATTTGACGCCAAGGCGTGTGTCATACTGCTATTGCTTCAAGGATGGCTGTACGATACACTGGATTTTCTCTAGCCTCTTTAACGCTTGCCAAATGTATTTCAAACGGGTGGTATAGAGGCAGGCCTGCTTCCTCCTCTATTTTCGCCTTCAGGTTTCCTCTACTCCGGAAATCCTCAGGCAGCTGGTTGCTGACTATCAGTATATCAATATCGCTGCCGCCAGCAGCACAATTTTTCACGATACTTCCGAAAACATATGTTTCACATGGGCCGAGTATCTTTCTCGCTGCCTCCGCTATTTTCCGCGACCAGAAAAGCCAGTTGCGGGCCAGCTCGTTAAGCCTGAGTCTTGCCTGTAAGAGACTTAACAAATCCTATCACCTCCTCTGCGAAGCCCACTAGCTCCTCAGCCTCCTCTTTCTCATACTCTCTCGGAACATATCTAGAGTTTATGTATGCTTCTTCAAGCCTTATTAATAGGCTCCTGTTTTTGCTTACAAACTGGTCAATATCATCCGGCTTGTCTAAAATGCTTCTTAGAGCGTTGAACAAGTGTCTGATGACATGTGTACGGGGCATTTCGCCGGTCAACTCTAATATGATCGATTTCAAGTAGAGTTGGACAGCCTGATCTGCCATGAAGGCTGCGATATCATAGTCCCCGGTGGAGAGACTTCTTTTAGCTGAATTAAGAATTCTTAATGATCTCCCCCTGAGAAGGTTGACTTCACGCATGCTCATTAAAGATGCACCTGTCTAAAGAATTCCACTGTTTTTTCAATTTCATTATCCTCTGGTTCGAGAATTACCGTAAAGCTGTGCGTAACCATTTCTGATATTTAAGAGGAGGGATAGCTTAAAAACATAGCGTGAACTATTTATCCCCTTTTATTTTCCAAAACTTTAGATTCCCTGTTGGCTTTGTCAACTGTTTCCTTTCTAATTTAAACAATTCATGGAAGACAGTTAAAGCAAACCTTTTAACAAAGATTGAAATAATTGTTGAAGACAAATGGGTTGAAACTATTTTAATGACCGTAGGAACAAGAATTACTGGTGACGGTAAAAAAATTTCATAATCTAATATTGATGATGCAATAAGAATACGTTAAAAGAGGGTAATGCATTAGTCATTTTTTCTTTTTTTCCTTTTATATAAAATTAATGAGGAAGACATATATTTGCTATTGTTGAAATCAAAATCTTATAAATGCTTCAATTATCAATCAACTAATGAAACACAAATATAATCTCAATATTGCAATGGCGCAGATAAACTCAACTGTAGGAGATATTGAAGGAAATATTATGAAGATAAAAGATTACATAAGCCGGCTAAAGAACAGAAGGCAGATATCGTGGCGTTTCCAGAATTGGCTGTAACAGGGTATCCTCCTCAAGACCTGCTTCTTGAAAAAGCCTTTGTTAAAAGTCAAAAAGAAATGATGATTGAAATGATTAGGAATAACAGCGTTGCAATAACAGGAATAATCGGGTTTGTAGACCATAAAGTGGGAAATCTTTACAACGCAACAATAATTTTTAACACAAATAGGATTGTTAAAACAGTGTATAAAACACTCTTGCCAACATACGATGTGTTCGATGAAGCAAGATATTTCAAACCAGCGAAGATAAAAGAGATAAAACCTGCAGTAATTAGTTTAGAAAACTCAGGTTTAAACTCGGAGTCGAAGTATGCGAAGACATATGGGATAGAAAATATGATGTGAAGGTTACTGACCTACTTGTAACTAGAGGGGCGCATTTGATCATCAATACTTCGGCTTCTCCTTTCTATGCTGGGAAACGATTTGAGAGATTAAAACTATTAAGGCAAAAATCTAGAAAAAACAGGGTTCCAATATTCTATGTGAACCTAGTTGGAGGACAGGATGAACTGGTTTTTGACGGACAGAGCATGGCGGTAGACAAATATGGTAGTCTGATCGCTATAGGTAAACAATTTGAAGAGGATCTAGTGATTACCGAGATTGATATTAAAAGAGGTGTTGGTAGAAGGATTAAGCCTCCGCCGTATTACAGGGAGCAGGAAATGTTTAACGCTATTGTACTTGGAATACGTGACTATTTCAGAAAACATGTTTCAAAAAGGCGGTTGTAGGAATGAGTGGTGGAATAGACTCTTCTTTAACAACATGTATAGCAACTGAAGCTTTAGGAAAGGAAAACGTTATTGGCGTTTACATACCTTCAAAATATTCTAGTAAGCACAGTAAAGAGGATGCTCTAAAAGTGGCTGAAAACTTAGGAATATTTTTCGTTGAAATCCCTATTCAAAACATTGTTGAAAGCTATAGGGAAAACTTGGAAAAACCACTAGAAAGAATAAGAGGAAACATTCTGATGGACATATCAAACCGGCTTAAAAACTTGAAAATACTAGTTGTAAACACGGGGAATAAGACTGAACTGGCACTCGGATACTGTACCCTATACGGGGATATGGCCGGTGGAATCGGTGCTTTGGGTGATGTAAGCAAACTTGAAGTCTATAATTTAGCGAGGTATGTTAATGAAAAAGCTGGAAGAGAAATCATTCCTAAGAGAGTTTTCGAAAAAAGGCCTTCGCCGGAATTGAAAGAGGGACAGTTCGATCCGTTCGACTTCAGCATTGTCAGTCCGCTTGTAGACGAGATAGTTGAAATGCGTCTAAGTAAACACGAGCTGTTAAAGAAGAGTTATCCTAAAGAAGTTGTAGAAGATACTTATAGGAGAATCAGAAAAGCAGAGTATAAGAGATGGCAAGCCTCCCCTTGCATAAAAATTACACCTAAAGCATTTGGTATAGGGTGGAAGATGCCGATAGTTAACAAGTGGGAAGGATAATATGCTTAATTATAGTAAAGCAAGTTTTGTAATCATTCTTATCCCTTCTGGTCCTCAAATTCGATTCTGAAGCAGTTTGCAAATTCTGTAGTAGGCTTGTCCGGAAGCCTAATACCTAGACCGAACCAAGTTTGCTGGTATTCTATATCTCCTTCATAACCCAGGAGTTGGACCGATTGAACCTTGGGTGAAGCATCTTTCGCTAGTGAGCGTATCAATGCTTTTCCGTTGCTAGGCCATTTCATCTGGAAGGCATACAGGATGTTTCCTTTAGAGGTAAAACGGTAGTCCAACTCCGTCCATTGCACTTCGGTCTCCTTGAAGGGACCACCTCCTAGGGCCAGGCGCGGCCCCTCACCCATAATCCTCCACGGTCTAGTTCCATAGATAGCCTCACCGTTGATCGAGATCCATCTGGCTAAGCAGGAAAGGATATACAGCTCCTCCTCGTCCAGCGTGCCATCGGGTCGTAACGGAAAATTCAACAACAGGTTGCCGTTCTTACTAACAGTATCCACCAATATGTCAATAATATGCTTCGGGCTCTTATAGAGGCATCGGGCATCATAATGCCAGTTGCCAATGCAAGTGTCGATTTGCCAAGGATGCTCGAAAATATCGGTAGGCACACCGCGCTCTATGTCGAGTACACCAACTCTATATACATCCGGACTCGGATCCTTTTGCGTGTAGACCGCCTGGTTCGACCCGTTCATCTTAACGCTAGTGTTATAGAGGTGAGCAATGATATGGAGCCCTGGATCGGGATTGTTTACATGCATTTTCTCCATCTCGTTGGGCCAGAATAAGCGGAGGGCATCCTCCGACCAGTAAAAGGGAACTCCCCCATCGGTATAAAGGAGGTCTGGGCGAAACTGGTCTATCAGATCCTTAATCCTTTCAAACCAGCGTTGATGCCACCATTCGTTCCTCGTGTAGCCATATGCCCCCTCCTCCCCCTTGTTTGGAAGATATAAGTCAATGTACTCCGGATCGTTACCATCATAAGGCACGCCGGCGTATGGCCCTGTCTTATCCGCGCCCTTATTAACAGAGAACCACCTGAAGGCAACCCCTAGATGCTCAGCCACACCGAATCGAAGATTCCTTTTTCGGGCAGCCTTTTCGAACATACCGACTATGTCTTTATGAGGACCAAAATTTACCGAGTTCCACCTGTGATGTTTCGAGTTCCAGTTGTCGAAATTATCGTGGTGGACTGCTGTAACAACGAAGTAACGGGCCCCAGCCTTCACGTAAAGATCCATGAGGGCATCGGGGTCAAATCGCTCAGCCTTCCAAAGCTTCACAATATCCTTGTAGCCGAACTTCGATGGGTGCCCGTAGTGACGCCAGTGGTAAAAATATTGTTCATGCCCCTCAATGTACATGTTCCTGGCATACCAGTCGCCAAATGCTGGAAGAGACTGAGGCCCCCAGTGTGCCCAGATGCCAAACTTAGCGTCTCTGAACCATTCTGGACATTTAAAAGTACGCAATGATTCCCAAGTTGGTTCAAAGGGTCCAGACTCAATATCCATCATGGATCACCATCGTTAAGGCTTGGGAATCCTTTTAAATTTTTAACACTCCCCGTGTAATTGAAAATACAGGTCTTGCTTTGTAAAGTACAGGGAATTCCAGCATTATAATTTATTCCACAGAAATAGCAATACATGAATTTTTTAGGATTCAAAAATAAAAATGTTTAATTATAGTGAAGCATTGTGATTTTCTCCTAATTTTTCACTTCTAGTTATTTTAAAAACCGTAAAAATCTAACATACGCTTTTATTCCCACTCTATTGTTGCCGGAGGCTTATGAGTCACATCGTAAACAACTCTAACAATTTCAGGTATTTCGTTGGTTATTCTCGAAGAGATTTTCTCAAGTATTTCATATGGAATTTTAGCGAAGCTTGCAGTCATGGCTTCACGACTTTCAACAATCCTTACTGCTACGACGTAGCCGTAGGCTCTCGCATCTCCTTTAACGCCTGTTGTCTTCGTATCCATTAGAACAGCGAAATATTGCCATAAGCGCCCTCCCAATCCGTTTCTTTCAATTTCCTCCCTCACAATCTTATCCGCTTTCCTAACGATTTCGACTTTTTCTCTGGTTACTTCTCCAATAATCCTCACGGCTAATCCTGGACCTGGAAAAGGTTGCCTGTAAACCAGTTCCCTGGGTAGGCCAAGGATTTCAGCAACTCTTCTAACCTCATCCTTATACAAGTCTCGCAGAGGCTCGACAATTTTCCTAAACTTGATATTTGTAGGAAGCCCAGCCACATTATGATGGGTTTTTATTTTGTCTGAAAATCTTCTGAATCCGGATTCAATCCTATCTGGATAGATCGTTCCCTGAATAAGGCATTTGGCCCTAGTTCTCTCGGCAACCTCCTCAAAAACCCTGATAAATTCCTCACCGATAATCTTTCTCTTGGACTCTGGGTCGACCACACCCTTAAGCCTTTTGAGAAAGCGGTCCTGTGCATTCACTACCACTAGGTTTATCCCAAACCCTTGGAAAACACTTCTAACGAACTCGGATTCGTTTTCACGCATAAATCCGTGGTCGACGAAGACGGCGGTAAGCCTGTCTCCTATGGCCTTTGCCGCTAAGACCGTAGCCACGCTGGAATCGATTCCTCCGCTTAAAGCTATTATCGCCTTATCTCCGCCAACATCCCTCCTTATTTCTTTGATAATCGAATCCACAATATTCTCCACCTTCCAATTGGCATTGCAACCGCATACTTCAAATAGAAAGTTTCGTAGCATTTTAACGCCATTCTCAGTGTGACTCACCTCGGGATGCCATTGTAAACCGTAAATCTGTTTACCTTTATGCATAAAGGCAGCAAAAGGGGAGTTTTCAGTATGGGCTATAATTTCGTAATCGCAAGGAAGTGAGATAACGTTGTCGCTATGACTCATCCAGACTTTCACCTTTCCCTTTAACCCCTTTAACACGCCGACTGGCTTGTCGATGATGACGTAGGTAGCCCCATACTCTCCGACATTTGAACGCTCGACTTTTCCACCTGTGATGTGGGCTAAAAGTTGATGGCCGTAGCAAATGCCCAGGATTGGAACGCCCAGGTTCATGATCCCGTCGTCAATTCGGGGAGCATTTTCATCGAATATGCTTGCTGGCCCCCCTGAGAGTATTATGCCTTTAAGGTTGAGTTTCTCGTTGAAACTTTTTATCTCATATGACTTTATATCATGGGGAACTATCTCCGAATATACTCCCTGCTCCCTTATTCTTCTGGCTATAAGATGAGAGTATTGACCGCCAAAGTCTAAGACTAGCACAGCATCATAACGCGTCGCCATGCTTTCCCAGCTTCTCTAAAAGCTTTGGAACCACTTCGAAAATATCGCCAATCACGATGTAATCCGCGGCTTCGCATATTGGTGACTTAGGGTCCTTGTTTATTGCGATTATCACTTTGGCACCTCTCACGCCGATCATGTGATGCGCTGCCCCAGATATTCCGCATGCTAAGTAGAGTTCTGGCCTTACCACCTTTCCGGTTTCGCCGATCATACACTCATGGGGAAGCAATCCCGCGTCCACAACTGGACGAGTTGCTCCTAAAGTTCCTCCTAAAGCTTCTGCGAGCCTCTTAAGAATCTTGACTCCCTCGGAGCCCCTCGCCCCTACGCCTACTCCAACAATGACCCTGGCCTTCTCTAACTTAGAATCTTCTTCGTCTCTTTCTACTTCCAGAACCTCCACATCATCGTCCCAATCCTCTGAACCGAAATTAATTTGGAAAACCTTTCCTTTACCTGGAAACTTTTCTGGGACCTGGAAATTCCCTGGTCTGACAGTTGCGATCTGTGGCCTATGGTACGGGGTGATTATCGTCGCGACGACGTTTCCTCCGTATGCCGGAACTATTTGATAAAGAATTTTTTCAAATCTCTCCCCCTTCTCCCTATCCTCAAAGTCTCCAATGTCCAAATCTATACAGTTGGCTGTCAATCCCGTTCTTAGGCTCGCAGCCACTCTCGGTGCCAGATCCCTCCCCTTATAACTCGCAGCGAACAAGACTATCTCCGGCCTGTGGCGTCTTATAAGTTCCGTTAATAACTTAGCATAATTCAGAGTCTTATAGTACTTAAGCCTCTCATCATCAGAAACGTAAACGTTGTCAGCGCCATATTCTATCAACGTTTCTACAAGGTCACTCACACCATAGCCGAAAAGGACTACTGATAATTCTACTCCAAGCCTACTGGCTAATTCACGTCCTTTACCCATTATCTCAAGCGTGCTTCTGCTGATGGCGTTGCCATCGTGTTCAGCATACACCCATACTCCCGAATAATCTTTCATAGTTAGACAACCTCCGAGAGCACACCCTCTTCCCTCAAAATTCTTAAAAGATTGTTAACCTTTTCCTCGACGTTATCCCCCTCTATCAAGATCTTTCTCCTCCGAAGGTTAACTTTCTCAATCTTCATTATTTTAGTTGGGGAGCCAGATAAACCAACCTTATCGACCTCAGCTCCAATGTCCTCTAGGGACCATATTGAGATAGGCATATTCATAGCTCTGAGGATTCCGGAAAAAGTCGTGGTCCTTGGCTTGTTAATTTCTTTCAAAACAGTAATTAAGGCAGGCATTGCCAACCTGAGCTTTTCATGACCACCATCCATCCTCCTCCTCAGTAAGATGTGGTTTCCCTCTACTTCAAAATCCTCCACGAAAGTTGCTTGAGGTATTCCTAGGAATTCGGCGAGCTCCGGGCCAACTTGTGCAGTACCACCATCGCTAGATTCAGCGCCGCATATGATTAAGTCAAATTTTCCAAGTTTCTCGATGGCCTTATAAAGAACGTAAGAGGTTGCCAGAGTATCTGAACCACGGGCCCTTCTGTCTGAAATTAAGACAGCATCGTCAATACCCATTGCTAAGGCTTCTCGGAGGGCGTCTTCTGCTTTAGGCGGACCCATGGATATAGCTGTCACCCTGCAGCCATATCTCTCCTTAAGCCTAAGTGCAGCCTCCAACGCGCTTTTATCGCAATCGTTTATTAATCCCCTTGTCTTCTCTCTATCAAGCGTCCCGTCTTCCCTTATTCTGACGTACTCTCTAGGGTCAGGAACCTGTTTTATGAGGACTATGATGTTCATTTCAGTCACCTGTTTCATACCTGCTTAAAGCAGCAACTTGAATCGGCACAATCTTCCTGTAAACTTCCTCGGGCCTTTTGACTACTCCGTCAACTCTAAGAAGGTCTTCAACCCTTATTCCAAAAAGCTTCTCATTCTCTCTCAGTAATGGAAGTATTCTATTCCAGTCTCCACTCGTTATGTCTTCAATCTTTCCACCGTTAAGCTGGTCTTCTCCAATTGTTCCCCGGGGATCTCTAACGTATACCGCTCCAGCAGCCGCAAGAGGAAGAAGGTTTCCGCCAGGATAGGGGGTCTCCTTCTCAATAAGCCTGCCTTGTTCGTCAAATCTGACACCATTGAGTATGATAAAGCCTTTAGCAGCCATGAATGATTCGCCCATGTAATCCATGCAGGAGCCGTTTATTACGGCAGTTGCACTTCCAACAGCGTTTATCAGAGGTCTATCCATAAGGTCTCCAAGGATGAAGGCAACTCCACCCTTAGCGCCATATTCGAACGCCTTTCCAGCATCGCCGTATACAACCAGCTTGCCAGACCTGAAGCAGTACGCTACCGAATCCTGTACGCTACCGTGCACGTAGAACTCTGGACCGTCTGCGAATGCTGCCAGACAGTCGCCAACCCTGCCGTATATGTCTATCCTAACCCCATCCCTAGCTATGAGACCTGCTCCGAAATTCCTCTGTCCCCTAAAGTTGTATGCTATGAATCTTCTCCATCCAAGTCCATAGGCCCCATCTAGGATGCGGCAGATTCCATCGTCACCTTCGGGCGGAAAATCGTAAGCATCTATCACTAGAACACTGTTCCATACGACGGGTTTATCTAGATTATTTCTATTGCTCCAGTCGATCCTTGTAAACAATTTCCGATAACCTTCTCTTATAGATGGCACTCTGTCCAAAATACTGTAGACTGCTTTCTCGAAGATTGGTATCAAACGACTTCTTCCCACTTTGGATGGATACCTCTTGTCAATGAGCAGGGTCAGTAAGCCCAACGCATTCATAATTTTATCATCGTCTTTCTTACAATATTCCTCCAAGGCTTCTATAAACGAAGTGACTTCTCTTATGGACCACGTTCCGATCCTTTCAGAGATCAGCTTAAAAAATTCTGAAGCGTTAAGCTTATCGAAAAATTTGAACATATTTTCTACCTCATATCTGATACTTTCTGACATTAGTTCCTCATCGTTAACTTTTGAAATATTGTTCGATTTGACAGTTACTTCTTTACCGAACTTATTTGTACAAGTAAGCCCTCCACAACCGTCCACCGTGTATATGAATGCTCCACCATCAGTGTAGCTTCCTCCTCGTGCATACCAATATGAATCGGCCATCGGACGGAATCTTCCTTCGTGCTCAGAAAGATCTTCGAGCATTGCGTCTATTGCTTGTCTCTCTGATGCGATAATCCCTATTTTAACATCTCCTTCTTGAAGCGAAAAGACCTGAGGTCTGAGCATGGAGGTATCCGTTATACCTATTAATTGAAAAACTCCTCTCTTAGTATCATTTCTGGCTATTATGAAAAACCATGGGCCGTCTGGAGAACCATGAACATGAGTAGCCTGAATAGCCCTGTATATCTTTTTCTTTTCGTCTGGTAGCATTGTAAAATCTCTCTCAGTAGTAGGAGCAATTGCTTCAATCGCATACTCCAATGGATACTTGTAAATCCTGGTCAGCAGATCCCAGTAAAGGGCGGCTACTTCAGTATCCGTTAGGAACAACGGGTATATGTCCCTTTGCTTAAGATACTCTGTCATCGAGAAATAGTTTGCAAAATCGCCGTTATGGACCAGGACGTCATTCAAACCTATGAAGGGGTGAGATCCACCCGGATGCCATACCTTCCCCTTTGTCGGATATCTTTGATGACCTATCCACACGTAGGCCTCGATGTCTTCAAGCATATAGTATTTTATGACTTGCTCGGCATAGCCAACGATCTTAAGAACAAACATGTTTCGTCCATGTGACAATACAAATGCTTTTTTCAAACCGGTTGAAGAATAGTATTTACTGTTTAAAGCGAAACTGTTTCTATATATGAACTCGTCTTCCAAATCCCTCTGATCGAGCGTCTGTATTCGATGCTTTTCAGCGAATTTTCTCAAGACGCTTTCGTCGACCCTGACGAAGTATCGCCAGACCTCTGGAGGCTTCACTTCTAAACCTATACTTCTATGATCTTTTAGCGCAGGAAGCTTTTCAAAACACTCAATTATCATATATGGTTTAATGAACTCCGATTCAAGCTTTTCTCTCGTGTTTGAATCCAAGTAGGCTATTTGAAGTAGATAACAATCTTCCAGAATCCTCTTTGAAACCCCTAGTTGTTTCGCCGATAGTCCGACTGCAGCTATACCGCCGCCCTTGCCGTTTCCTCTGTTATGCATTTGAATTAGTGGCCTTAACAGATACCTGCCCTTAATCGGTATCGAGGAGGCTACGCCGATTACACCGCAACCCCCTTCGGCAACTTTCTTAAACTCTTTCAAGAACACCACCATTATGATCTAGATGGATTAGATGATTGAACCTTCCATTCTTGAACTTAACTACGCCCTTTGGTCGAAGCTCTCTAATGCTTCTTAAGCCGAGTTTTGAAAGAATGTAATCCAGCTGTTTCTTCCAAGAATGATACATGTTTATTATCCTTTGGGCCCCCCATTCAGGTTCTATCAGTAGTTTTAGAGCGGGATCAGTGGTTGCTATTCCAGATGGACATCCCCTCCCCCTTTCGCAGTTTCCGCACCTCTTACATCCAAGTGCAACGAGTTCGCTTGTCCCTATTACTGCTCCATCAGCACCCAACGCAATTATCTTTGCAATGTCGAAAGCAGTTCTTATTCCTCCACTAGCCATTAAAACAATCTCATCCCTAACGCCTTCTTTGACAAGATAATTGTGAACAATTGGAATGGCGTATTCAATCGGCATGGCAATGTTTTTCTTAGCTATATCCGGTGCAGCTCCTGTTCCGCCAAATCCTCCATCTATTTGTAGAATATTGGCGCCCGCATAGTAGCTTCCGATTGCAACCATGTCGACATCTATTGGAGTGGATACCTTCACGGATACGAGTGCCTTGGGATTAACATCCTTTATCAGTTGAACGTGTCTATAATGGTCCTCAACCGAGTAAACATTGTGGAACGGAAATGGGGAGAAGAGGCTTATGTTAGGGACAACTTCTCTAATTTCAGCAACCTCGGGGGTAACTTTGTCGGCAAGTAGGTGTCCACCAAGTCCCGGTTTAGCTCCCTGCGCATATTTCAGACAAACGATTCTCGCCCTCTTTATAGTTTCAGCACTAACACCGAAGTGTCCAGTAGCAACTTGTGTTATAACGTTGTCTTTAAAAGGTATGAGTTCCTTGGGATAACCTCCTTCACCAGTACTGGTGAAAGTTTTCCATGCCTTTGCTGCAATGGCCCTGGCAATCATGACCTCTAGGCTTATTGAACCAAAAGACATATCGGCACTGTAAATAGGAATCGGAATCGTTATTTTAGGTCTTCCATCTTTCCTTCTATTTAAAACTATGGATGTGTCAAGATCCTCAACTTCGAAGACGTCGCTAGGATTCAACTTATCCTCGAGTTCAAAATCAAATCTTATTCTGTCGAAACCACCTCCAGAATCTCCTATTCTGAATTCATACCTTCCAGAGTATTTTCCAGACTCAGCTTGCTCCCATGTAGAGAGAATAAGATCCGCCGTCCAACGCTTGTCTCCAAGGATGAGATATTGAGGATTAATCCTGACTGTCAAGGCACCGGTTGGACATACTTTCACACATCTCTGGCAATCTAGACCTAGACAGCGGTTAGATGTATTTATTATACGAAGGATCCCTTCAGGTTTCTTAAAAGCCTCGTAATCGATTGTGGCAGAACCTATGTATGAGGAGCAAGTCTGAGTACAGATGCCACATGTAATACACTTAGCTCTGTCCATAATAACATCGTACTTATCCATTATAAAGTATGATTGCTTGAACGGAGCGGGTTTCACTTCAGGTTTTTTGAAAATCAGTTTACCCTGCATCATTCAGAATCACCAAAAACCTTTTCCTCAAGCTCTCGGTAAAATATGGCTCTGCCCAGCTCGCCTCTTAACCTCCTAACTTCTCTCAGACCCATTCCACCTAAAACCTCTAGAAGCTGGTCTCTCCAGGAACTGATGAGGTTTACGATCCTCTGTGAAGCAATGCCGATATCTGCTTCTTCGACATTCATCGGACAATCATCTCGATGCCTGTCGCCATAACATACTCTGCACCCTAGCACGATCTGATATACTAGTCCTATCGCAACCGCGTCTGCACCAAGAATTATGGATTTGGGGACATGTGCAGCCTCAGCGATTCCCCCGCTAGAAACGAGGGATACCTCATCCCGTATGCGATTTTCAACAAGGTGAGAATGAACCCTCCTTATGGTATCTACTATGATATCTGGATCATGTTTAACAGATCTGTCATCAACATGAATATGGATAATATCTACTCCTGATCTAACCGCAATCTCAGCATTACAAACCATTCCGTTAACGCTTGAAAACCTTGCACAAACTATTATGGAAGGATTAAGCTCTCTCACATACCTCAAATCTGCCTTCATTTCATCCTCTGATATCATTTCCTCTCGATAATCTAATTCAACAATCCGCGAGTACTTGATAAGCTGTGGGTAATCCATCATCCCATTGGGTCTGATTCTGGGCATCAGGTTGAAAATATACGGCTTCAAACCGTCAAAGTAGTCCTCAGCCTCAATTATTGATAAAGTGCCAAGTTTGTTGGCAGTTCTTGCTAGAACTAGACTAAGATTCCTACCGGATGAGGAATAGAGGGGAGAATCGAGAATGATCGGAATAGGAAGCTCTATAAGCCGAGGAAACTCTGAGACAAGCTGGGAACCTCTAAAAACCAGGCTGTGTGGCTTTCTACCCAGGTCCACCGTGGTTGAAATATACTCCCTTCCATGTATACCGTCCCTGGTGGGTCTAACTATCTCGGAGAAGTCGAACCAGAAACCGTTAAATCCTCTTCCCGCAAAATCGCCGCCGTAACCAGCTCCTGAGACAGGTATTCTACCAGTTTCAGCCTCGAAGAATAGGTTCTCTATCCTTTCAGGAGTGAAGTAGGAGTCCCCCAGCTTCTGGAACTCCGGGTTTAGCTCTATGCATATTGCTCCCTTTGGACATACTAGCGTGCACCTGTGACATCCTCGACAAAGCTCCTCCAAAGGCTCTGCAAGCCTTGAATCTTCACCAACTCTATGAACATTATAAACGCAGGCTTGAACGCATTCCTGAATATTTACACAATTATTATATATCTTTACCCTGAATTTCTTTGGAAGCCTAATTTTCCAAGAAGCGTCTCTAACATCTATGTGATATCTGTAATATCTTTCTTTGAATACATTGCCGCTGGCGGTATTTCTGGTTTCCATATTTTTTAGGATTACTTTGCTAAAAAGATGTAATATATAAATTTGTCGGAAAAATTTTCCGATTTATTAGCATAACATAATACCTTCGGTTTTAAAAGCCGTTTCTTCGGTTATTTATTCCGATAGATTTATATTTTTGTCATAAATTACTGCACAATCCAAATGACTGAAGAATTAAACCCATTTAAAAACGCTCAGAAGCAAATAGATAAATGCGCTGAAGTCCTTGGCTTGGATAAGGCATCGCATTCTCTTCTAAGAGAACCGATGAGAACACTAATAGTTAGCATACCCGTTAGGATGGATGATGGTTCTGTTAAGGTTTTTACGGGTTTCAGGGTCCAATATAATGATGCATTAGGCCCTACTAAAGGCGGGATAAGATGGCACCCAGAGGAAAATCTTGACACTGTTAAGGCTCTTGCAGCCTGGATGACTTGGAAATGCGCATTGCTCGACTTGCCATATGGCGGAGGAAAGGGGGGAATAATTTGTAACCCTAAGGAGATGAGCCAAGGCGAGAAGGAGCGTCTTGCAAGAGGGTACGTAAGAGCGATTGCGGGCTTTATAGGGCCGATGAAAGATATCCCGGCGCCCGATGTCTATACTGATCCTCAGATAATGACTTGGATGATGGATGAATACTCTGCCATTGTCGGGTATAATGAGCCAGGAGTAATAACGGGTAAAATGCACATTGCCGGCGGCTCGAAAGGCAGGGAGGATGCAACTGCGAGGGGGGGAATGTATGTTCTAAGAGAGGCCGCAAAGCATCTTAAAGTAGGTTTAGAAGTGAAAGAAGAGAACTTATACAAACCTCCAAGCGAGCTTTCTCGTCTTCCAGACGATGTTCCTAAAGGCAAGAACGTTGTAACAGTCGCCATACAAGGTTACGGAAACGCTGGAGCCCTAGCCCATCTGATGGTAACAAGATTGTTCAAGAACGCTAAAGTGATTGCGGTTAGCGATTCCAAGGGAGGGATATTCAATGATGAAGGTTTATCGTATAATAAAATCAAGGAGGTAAAGGATAAAACAGGAAGTGTAGTCAATTACGGGTCATCGAAAAAGGTTAGCAATGAGGAACTCCTTGAGCTTCCTGTTGACATATTGATACCTGCAGCATTGGAAAATCAGATAACGGGTAAGAACGCTGATAGAATTAAGGCCAAGATAGTTCTTGAGCTTGCGAATGGTCCAACTACTCCTGAAGCAGACGAGATTCTTCATAAGAAAAAGGTATTTGTGGTTCCCGATTTCTTAGCCAATGCTGGAGGCGTTACAGTATCATACTTTGAGTGGGTTCAGAATCTTTCAAGATATTACTGGGATTATGAAGAAGTTTACAGGAAGCTCGATGCTAAAATGACTAGGGCATTTTGGGAAGTCGTTGAGGCTATGAAGGAATTCGAATCTAAAAACATCGACCCAAGGACAGCTGCATATGTGGTGGCTGTGCGTAGAGTCGTTGAAGCAATGAAAGCCAGAGGATGGGTCTAATACTTTCAGAACCAGTAGTCCAAAAATTTCATAGTCAATAATTAACTTTAACTAATAAAGTATAAGCATGTTTTTACCAGTTAGCCTAAAAAGCTCCTTTGCCTTTTTCAATATCTTCAGAGCCCTGTAAATATACTTGTGTTTTTTTATAAAAAAAGGTATTGGTCATTTTTAAAAATGTCTCCCATTTCTATAAGATGGAGAAGGGGTTTATTGGATACTCTGTTATTTTATCACTCAATAGTGTCTTTAAACTCTTAAAATAAATATCGCCCTGATTAGGTTCGTTTGAAGTTATAAATAAAATCTTTAAATTCGGTAAACATATCTAAATTCGGTAAACATATCATTAAAAATATCAACTTGAAGCTGATATTTAAATTTAATTTAAGTGGCTTATAGAAGTATCAATATTTACTAACAATTTACGGTTGTGAAAACCGGGATAAAAGATTTTTAAAAACTATTCGGATACTAAACATATCTTGTTTCAGGTAGAATTATAGATGTAACATCTTTTCGCATCCCTTTTTCTCTTAACTTTCGAAAGACTTCCAACAATCTCTAATAATCTTCATCTCTTAGAGTATTTTCCCTTCTTCAATCGCATCGAAAATCAATAGATTTCCCTTATTCAACATCTCCAAAGCCTCTTGAAGAGTGTAGGGACGAGGTTCCAAAGGCAGTTTAATATCTGAAAGTAGCTCTAAAATATCTCCTATTCTATCAATATACCTTTCTTTAAAGTCTCCTATTATGAGTAGATCATAATCGCTCCAAGGCCCCCCTGGCGCGAGAGCCGAAGAGCACTACTGCAGTAATCCTATACTTTGAAGCCAGCCTTCTCACAACATCTTCGATATTTTCCAAAACGATCATCCTTGTTCCTCAATGAATTTCTTAACGAAGCTAATCAAATGCTCTGCGGCTTCAATAGCTTTTCGTGATGTAAGCTCGTCGTATGCTTCATGAGGCGTTCCTGCAGGATGAGCATTAGGATATCTAGAAGGCACGTAGTGCCTATCTAGCTCCCTGGCGTACGAGAGAAGCTGGTTTATGGTTACCTTCTTTTTCTCTGCAGACTTCTCGATAAGTACTCTTATGCTGTTTCCCCAAGGAGCCTCATTGACTAAATACAACAAAGCCTTAACAGCCTTCTCAGCAGCCTGATGAAAGTAGTAAGCTGCTGCATTATACCTTTCTGAACTATAGAGAATTTTTGCAGTATCTAAGCCCTTCCTTGAACCATCTTAAGGCCTCGTCTTTAGTTCTCTTTAAATGAAGATTTGAGAGTTATTAAGACTTGCCTTAGAAGGCGCTGACTTTCTATTGGGAGGCGATATTATTACCCTTTCCATAATCCCAATAAAAGGCCAATAATAAAAGTCAATGATGAGTATGGAAGAATATTTCCAAGACCACTACCTAAATCGATTATTACTGGGAGGAACTCCATAGCTTTATCATAAATATCTTGAAAAGTGATGCTAACATAGCCCGTAATAATCAGGACTATTACTAGCAATGCTATGACAATTATTAGCTTTATGGTTCGTTTCACTATAAATCCGATAAGTAATCCGATGACGAAAGGTATTACGATCGGAACTATCCAAGCAACTTCGGGAGGGGTAGTAATGCTGGTCATTGTTATGAAAAAATAAAAACCCCTCCTTAAAAGTTATTTTATTATTATAACAGTTAAAAGTCAATATTAACCGTGTTTTATCACATGCTAAACCTTTGGGAGTCTAATTATCCCTCGTTTCTAGGACAGAGTTTTAAAATTATAAAATTCTTTCTTTTTTAATAGTTATGCTTTTAAGCATTAACACGAATAAACTATTAAAAGAAATGATAAAGGGCAAGGTTGTAGTAAAAGGTTCCAAGGTTCAGGACGTAGGCTACAGGCTTTTCCTGCTCAACTTAGCGAGTGAAGCCTGTTTAAGCGGTTTTCAAGCCAGGAATGTAGATACTGATTGCGTAGAGGCTGTGTATGAAGGTGGTGAACACGAGGTTAGAGGTTTTGTCGAGGCTGTTAAGAGGTTTAAGCCGGAGGAGGCTGAGGTTTCCAGTATCGATTTTGAAAAGTATGAAGGACCTGTAAAACCTATAGAAACATTTCGAAGCGAGTTTAATACAATTCAGCTTGGAAAAATAATTGAAATAGGTATTAAAATGATTGAAAAACAAGATCTTACAGTTAAAAAAATAGACGTGCTTGGAGAAAAAATAGATGGTTTAGGAGAGAAGATAGATACGGTGGGGGAGAAGGTAGATGGTTTAGGAGTTAAGATGGATAGCTTAACAGAAAAAGTCGACAATCTGGCAGAGAAGGTTGATGGCCTAGGAGAGAAAATAGATGGTTTAGGAGT
>JANXDK010000029.1 GCA_025059435.1 Thermoproteota archaeon | reverse complement strand
ATATCCTTTTTAATGGTGTGAAAAAACAATTTTCAACAGCGTTTTGGTTCAGCGGGATGATGGTATTTTTGCCTTAAGACGTGGTTCAATTTAACTTTTTAAAAAATGCGGCGCCCGGGATTTGAACCCGGGATTCCCAGCTTGGGGGGCTGGTTTTAGGAAGTCGACAAGCTTGTCCTACCAGGCTAGACCAGCGCCGCGACAATTGATGGTAGTGCATTTCGAAATAAAAATTTTACGTAGGTCTCAGCGTTTCTTTTTAGGAAAAGGAAAGCTTAAAAACAACTTTCCTGAACTAATCTTAACGCGGTGGAAGGCGATGAATTCTCTGGCCTTTGGGACAATGATTCCCGAGATCTTGAGTTATGAGCTTCCACCGTCATTTAAAAGGAGGTTTTAGGTCTTGAGCGTAGAGGCAACAGGTGCTCCTTTAAGGGTTTCTGAATTGAGTTTGAAGAAAAAGGAGCATTTTTTGCTTTCTAACATTAATTTTGTTCTCGATCACTCCGAAATAATGGGAATAGTTTCTAATAGAATAGAACCAGTTAACTATCTATTTCGGATTCTTCTCTTCCTAGAGAAACCGTCTTCAGGCAGTATAGTGTATTTTAACAATCCTATGATTAGGAGAAAAGAGTTAATTAAGAAGATCGGTTTCTATTCTTGCCAAATGGATCTTTTTGAGAAATCTACCCTCTTGGAAAACCTTATGCTTTCTGCCTTCATGCATGGTTTAAACAAGGAAAAAGCCTTAGCTAGATCTAAGGAGATTTTGTCATTGTTTGAAGCATCAAACTTGGCTTCAACGAAATGGTTCAGGCTTCCAGTATCACTGAAGAGGAAACTCTGTTTCGCATCAGCGTTCATACACGATCCTAGCGTAATATTACTATACGATCCATTCAGAGGAGTTCCTTTCGACGTTGCAATGTTCATGCGAAACTTTATAAGAACATCCATAGATTTAGGAAAATCCATGATCGTCTTTTCAACAACACCGTTACTGCTCGACGAAACATGTGATAGAATCATGGTCTTACACAATGGTCAACAGGCTGCAATGGACCATGTTGATAGCTTCGTCACAGGCGTAGGAGGTCCTGGAACATTGTCTATTCATGTTTCTAAATTTAATATAGAGGCCAACATAGATTCCCTTGAGAAAATGGGTGTAAGCTGGTATGCTACTGGTGAGAACGAGGCGATAATAGAGCTAGACAATACCCCTGAGAAGGTTCATAGGGTTCTTGAATTCCTCGTTAAAAAAGGTGCTATAATAAACAGAATAGTAAGCAGTAGGCAACACTTGCTAGAATCTGCAAACAGGTTTATGGAGGTTTAGCGAGATTTGGTAACCCTATTCGATCGAGAATTGAAATTCGTCTTCACTTCTCCGCTCTTCATAAGCCTAGAGCTTGTTCCCGCAATATTGAGTATTGCTGTACAAAATATAATTCCTTCAAAATTATTACCAATCGTATGGTTAATGATAATTTTCTATTCAACTTATTTTGAACTTGAGCTCTGGCGTAAAAGCTTCTTAAAAAAGAATATCAAACTGATGGTTTATACCAGTAGTTCTCCATATACTCCTTTCCTAATACACTGTATCGTATCACTGTTATTACTAGAGCTTAAAACTCTGATTTTCATCTTACCATATTTAAATTTGCAAAATCTCTCTATTTTCCTTACTGCCACACATGTTAACTGGCTTTTCTCCCTTTCTCTTGGAACCATATTGTCAAGAGATGTTTTCAATGATATGGCGGATTCGACTGCAAACTTCCTATGCATACTCGTCTTTAGTACGATTGCCCTACTAATAATTAACTCAACTACTGCCGATTCTCAAGTTTCATTTTCATTAAAATCATACTGGCCTATTCCTAGCGTTAATTCTGCAGATATAAACATCATAAATAATATAATAGCTGTCTTTCTAATCTCAACGATACTTTTCGCCATAGCGATCTATGCAAACTCCATGGTTACCAAGCGTCTTCTCCTAGGTGGTTACTGAGCAATTAGTTGGGGAAAGATTAATATAGTGCCTTTATAGCACGCTCCTCTCCAGGAGGTGTAGCAAGTGTACTCTAACGATAATGCTCCAAGGAGGCGAGACCCCGTCCCCCAACTGTCTACGCTCTAAAAGAGCCTCTTACTTTAAAGATATTAAACGTAGTTTTCAATGGAGGTGTTCTCAATGGTTTCAGGGGCTAAACTAATAGTTGATAAGCTGAGGGAGAACGGTGTTAAGACGATATTCGGCATACCTGGGGGTGCTGTGCTTCCACTGTTCGACGAGATTTACAAGGCTGGCGACATAGAGTTTATTCTGACGAGGCATGAGCAGGGCGCTACCCACATGGCTGACGGGTATGCAAGGGCAACTGGGAAGGCTGGGGTAGTGATTGTAACATCCGGTCCTGGAGCTACTAACTTGGCGACTGGTATTGCAAACGCTTTCCTAGACTCCTCTCCCGTTATAAGTATGGCTGGGCAAGTTCCTACGTCTTCAATAGGCTACGATGCTTTTCAGGAGGCCAACATATTCTCGATGATGATAGGCTTGACGAAAATGAATTTCCTACCCAGAAACCTCAATGAGTTGAATTCGGCTCTTGAAAACGCCTTCAAAATAGCCCTCTCAGGAAGACCTGGTCCAGTGCATATCGATATACCTAGGGATGTCCAACTAATGGAGGGTGAGCCGAAGAACAATATTTTCTCATATTCGTATAATCCTCCAATACCTTCCGACGAGGAAATATTCCTGGCTTCTAAGATGCTTGTAGATGCTGAAAGACCTGTTATACTCGCCGGCGGCGGGGTAATAATGTCAGGGGCTTCTGGTGAACTTGTTGCTTTAGCGGAATTGCTAAACGCTCCCGTGGTAACAACTTTGATGGGAAAAGGCAGTATTCCTGAGGATCATCCTCTCTCACTGGGTTGCGTGGGCATGCACGGTAAACTGGGTGCGATTAGGGCTGTTCAAGAAAGCGATGTCATTCTCGCCGTTGGCGCAAGGTTCAGCGACAGGTCTACGGGCAAGTTGAGCGGTTTCGCCCCTAGGGCTAAGAAAATACACATTGACATAGATAAATCCGAAATAGGAAAACTAATCAAGCCGGACATAGGCATAGTGGGTGATGCAAAACACGTTTTGAGCAGGCTTTACTCAAACCTAGTGAAGATGGTTCAAAGAGGTAAAGCTGGGAAATGGGGTGAAAGACTTAAGCAGCTCAAGAGAGAATCAGAGTTCCTTTACGATTACGATGCCATACCGATTAAGCCGAGTACTGTTGTTAAAATTTTAAACGACTTTGTTACTCCTAGCGACTTCGTTACTACTGAAGTCGGTCAGTGTCAAATGTATGCTTCCCTACATTTCTTAGCGAAACGTCCGAGACAATTCATATCATCAGGAGGACTTGGGACCATGGGCTTTGGACTTCCAGCTGCAATAGGCGTCAAGACGGCTTTCCGTGAACAGAAAGTTTTCGATATTGCCGGTGATGGTAGTTTCTTCATGACTTGCAATCAAATCCCAGTATCCGTAGATTATAACCTTCCAATCATAGTGGTGGTGCTTAACAATTACTTTCTGGGAATGGTTAGACAATGGCAGGAATTGTTCTACGGTAAGAGATACATAGCGGTTGACCTTAAGGGTAAGGCTGATATAACCAAGGTCTCGGAGGGATTTGGTGCTAAAGCATTCAAGGTTACAAGGGTAAGTGAACTAAAAGAGTATCTTCAAACAGCTATTAGGGAAAACGAGACAACTGTAATAGACGTGATAGTTGAGCGGGAAGACAATGTGTTTCCAATGATACCTCCTGCAGCAACACTCGATGAAGTAATATTGGGGAGGTGAGAGCACATGGCTATAGATGAGAATAAGAGGTTTGTCGTATTAAGGGTTTTAAACATACCTGGGGTAATGGAAAGGATTTCATCAATATTTGCTAGAAGAGGCATTAACATAGATACTATCACCGTTGGAGTGATAAATGGAAAATCCTCCCAAATATCGCTTACATTCAGCCTTCCCCAGGATAAGTTTGAAAACATCTTAAAAGTTCTAGAGAAGAATCCATGCGTGATTGAAGTCAAGACGGGGTCGCTTGAATCAGACGTTGTAAGAGAGGCATTCGTAGCCGTCTTGAGAGATTGTGATACTAGTGTTAGTGATTACATCAGGATCAGGTATCGTGCTCGTACGACTCTACTCAGTGAATCTAGGCTCTTGGTGGAACTATTAGCAGACCCTAGGACGATTAACGAGTTTAAGGAGGAATTTGCAGACCGTATAGAAAGCTTTTCGCGAAGTGGTGTAATGATTCACACGTTAAACCACTATGGAAAGTTAAAAGCTTAAAAGAATTGGATGAACCCAAGTAGTGGCTGATTTGAAATGGCTAGGATAATAAGGGATGAGGATATAACAATAGAGTTGATAAAAAATAAGACTGTCGCTGTAATAGGATATGGTTCTCAGGGAGAGGCACAAGCCAAAAACATTAGAGATAGTGGTATCAAGACGATAATAGGTCTAAGAAGAGAGGGTTCCTCTTGGAAGAAAGCTGCTGAAGAAGGCTTCGAGGTCTATGAGATAGGAGAGGCAGTAAGGAGAGGAAATATAATAATGATGCTTTTGCCGGATCCAGTCCAACCAAAGGTTTACGAAGAGCATGTGGCGGAGAATATCTCCAAGGGTTCTACTCTCGTATTCGCACATGCATTCAACATACATTATAGACAGATAGTACCCGCACCTTGGCTAGACGTTGTGCTTGTAGCACCTAAGGCTCCTGGTCCTGCTTTAAGAGATGCTTACGTACACGGCACCGGAGTTCCAGGATTGATAGCAGTACACCAAGATTATACGGGGAATGCCTCGAAGATAGTTAGAGAACTGGCGAAGGCGATTGGTTTAAGCAGAATCGGTTTAATAGAATCGTCCTTTAAAGAAGAGGTTGAAACAGACCTTTTCGGTGAGCAAGCTGTTTTATGTGGAGGAGTATCTTCCCTTATAAAAAGCGGGTTTGAAGTACTTGTAGAAGCAGGCTACCAGCCTGAGGTTGCTTATTTCGAAGTCTTAAACGAGCTTAAATTGATAGTTGACTTAATATGGGCTAAGGGATTATCGGGAATGTGGCAGGCCGTTAGCGATACTGCTAAATACGGAGGATTAACAC
Organism: Thermoproteota archaeon; assembly: GCA_025059435.1. Taxonomy (GTDB): domain Archaea; phylum Thermoproteota; class EX4484-205; order EX4484-205; family JAAOZP01; genus JAAOZP01. Next base: position 1,414 of record JANXDK010000029.1, on the reverse strand, counting down.
GCGGTCCTTATCTTATAGACGAAGAAGTGAAGAAAAAGATGAAAAAGCTTCTCGAAGATATTCAGTCCGGGGTCTTTGCCAGGGAGTGGGTTCTCGAAAACAATTCTAACCAAGTTGTTCTGAAAACTCTAATGGAGAGGGAGAGGAATCATCTTATAGAAGTCATTGGAAGTAAAATAAGATCGTTGGTTGGGAAATGATAAACAAACTTATGCTGGAAAATCCCGAAATGAGAAGCGATGCAATAAAAAAGGGCGTTGACAGGGCTCCGCATAGGAGTCTGCTCCACGCAGTGGGTTTGGAAAAAGAGGATCTTGAAAAACCGTTTATAGCAATAGTCAATTCTTACACAAATATCGTTCCGGGACATATACACCTTAACTCTCTTGCCGAAGAAGTCTCAAAGGGAATTAGAGATGAAGGCGGCGTCCCCTTTGTTTTCAACACTATTGCTGTCTGCGACGGGTTGGCGATGAACCACGAGGGAATGAAATATTCTCTTCCAAGCAGAGAGGTAATAGCAGATTCGATAGAAATAATGCTTTCAGCTCATATGCTCGACGCTGCTGTATTCATCTCTTCTTGTGACAAGATAGTTCCAGGCCATCTTCTCGCAGCAGCTAGGTTGAACCTGCCCTCTATATTTGTCACGGGTGGACCCATGTATCCCGGTGTCTTTAAGGGTAGGAGAGTAGACCTAGTGTCGGTATTCGAAATGCTGGGCGAGTACCATGAGGGGAGGATTACACTTGAGGAGTTGAGAGAATTCGAGAGAGTTGCTTGTCCTGGAGCTGGAAGCTGTGCAGGGTTATTCACAGCAAACACTATGGCGTGTCTCGTAGAGGCAATGGGCTTATCTCTTCCAGGAATGGCTGCAACCCATGCTCTAGACGATGAGAAGAGAAAACTGGCATATGAATCCGGAAGGAGAATAGTCGGGCTATTGAAGGAAGGGCTTAGGTTTAAAGATATTGTTAAAAAAGAAAATCTTGTAAATGCGATAATCGTAGACAATGCCTTAGGAGGGTCAACCAATACCGTACTTCATATAAGCGCATTGGCTAAAGAAGCTGGTTACGACCTTTCTTTGAAAACTTTTGATGAAGTGAGTAGAACGGTACCAACTCTGGTTCTAATAAGGCCTTTTGGAGAGAGCTTCATGATTGATTTTTACAACGCTGGTGGAGTTCCCTCTCTTCTTAAGATGCTTCGGAAGTATCTCTACTTGAATACGATGACGGTAACCGGTAAAACATTGGGAGACCTTATTGAAGAATTTCCAGAACCAAAGGGGAATTTCATAAGGCCTCCAAATAATCCGTATAGGAGTGAAGGAGGTATAGCTATTCTATGGGGCTCGTTGGCTCCAGAAGGCGCTGTCATAAAGCTTGCTGGAACACCCATTCAGCTTAAA
>JANXDK010000028.1 GCA_025059435.1 Thermoproteota archaeon | reverse complement strand
AATACTGGTAAGAAAGGATATCTCATAGAAGCAAATCCCGATAACTTAGAATCGCTCCTGGAAGAATATCGGAATGGCAATTTTCTTGTTGAAAAATGCTTCAAATTAAAGATACAGCATAATGAAAAGATTTTGAAAGCAGTAAACGAGGTGGTTTTTAGAAACGTATCGGGCTTAAAGCAGGTTGAACTGCTTGTCGAGTTAGGAGGGGGCAGTTTCATAGTGGAGGGAGATGGTTTCTTAGTCTCTACTCCAATGGGTTCTTCTGCATATTCTCTAAATGCAGGAGGTCCTTTTGTTCTTTCAAATGTAGAAGTCATGATATGCACACCTTTATGTGCAAGAATGCCTTTAAGGCCCATAATAGTTAACAAGAAGGAAAACATTACAGTGAAATATTTAAGCGGAGAGGAGACTCATATGATAATAGACGGGGAAAACTTGTTTAAAATAGGTCCCTATGAAAAAACCGTGATTACGGGCACTGATGAAACAGTTAATATTATACGCTTCTCCAGCTCATTTAACATAAAACGGATGCGTAGGCTAATGGGGATGGTTGAAAATGAGTAAGAAAGGATACGTCTTAGACACGACCGCTATAATACAGGGGGTTGATCCGAATTCGCTGAAGTGCGAATCATTTACTATAAGGGAGCTTTTAGACGAGATTGGAGAAATCGGGAAGAGGTGGATAAGGATAAAGACTGCAATGATGCTTGGGAAACTCACTATAAGAGAACCTTCTATCAGGTCGAGGGAGAAAGTAGAGCAGGCTGCGAGGGATTATGGTGTATATAATAAGCTTTCAACGCCAGATATTAAAATCCTAGCCTTAGGATATGAGTTGCATAATGAGGAAAGTTATGACATAGAAATAATTTCAGACGACTATGATATTCAGAACACAGCTGCTCTTCTTAGTCTTAAGTATATATCAGTAGGGGTAACCAAAATAAGGAAAACATTCACATACATTAAGTATTGTTCTGCATGTAGAAGAAGGTATGATAAATACAAAGGAACCATTTGCCCAGTTTGTGGTCATAGGTTAATCTCATTAAAGCAATTAGTTAATAAAGAGCCTCTGTAATAAAGTCTAAAAATATTGATTAAGCCTTTTTTGCTTAAGAAGCTTACTATCATCTTTGGAGACGAGTAATGAAAGTTCTTTCTCTAGAAGCTCAATGTTGCTTGAAAAGTAAGAATCCAGCGGGAATAGGTCTAAGATCTCTTTACCAAGCATAAGGTATTTCTTGACACCACTCACGTATACTGTTGGAGAAAGTTCACCGCCACAAGATGCACATTTAGACAATAGGGGAGGCCTCCTAAATTTCTTACCACATTTCTTACATCTAAACTTCTGTGTGAAGAAAGTCCTTATGTTTCCAGATATGTCTTTCAAGAGATGCGAATTCAGTAGGTTTTCTGCAAACTCCTTCTCATCAATCCCGTTTAAGAAAGAAGTTATCACTAATTGCAGCTTAAGTTTCTTATCCATGGAACCTATAGTACTATAGACGTTCTTTCTTACTCCATCCACAATATTGCTGGTATTATGCGTCCAAGCGATGTTCGGATTATCACTTTTAACCAAATTCACATAACCTTCTAATTCTTTCGGCTTAGCACCCTGCCATGCTAAGGAGTATACCTTGAGGCTATACCTATTCAAGTCCTCCATATTGTAAACTTGATCATCTATTTCATCAGGTCTTAAAAGGGGCATTATTATAAGGGGAGTATCCATTAGGCCCCCTGCACTGTCTGGGACGTAGTGCTTGGAGAAGTTTAAAAATGCATCTAACAACAGAATTATAGAGTCTCCATCGCCATCACAATCCCTCCTTTTAGCCTGATGCCAGAAAGGATGTGCGAACACGACCTGGGAATCCGTATACCCTATTATCCTACCTACTATAGCACCTAGAGTATGCGGCGAAATCCCTAAAACGAGATGACCTATCAGATCATCTCTTCTCTTAGCATTGTAAAACGACACAGTATTATACAGTAGCCTAAGCTCGTCATCTATGAAGTTAGCAATCTTAACGAGGGCATCTCCCATCTCGCACGGGATAATAACATCCTGAGGATAAAGATATAGCAACTGATCATCATTAACAAGAGGGTTACCTTCGATGTCAGTATCATATCCTAGTTTTTTCAGAACATCTATGGGAGTACCTATTTCCCTGGGTTTGAATGCAGTCAATGGAGCATTCGTAGCATCGAAGCGTATCGTACCATCTTTATAAATTGTCAAGCCATACTTAGCTCTTAAAACTCCTTTTTCAATAGGCTCAGGGAGCCTATGTTTATTCATCAGGCTCTTTACTCCCTTTAATTCAGATCCTATTTTAATTCCAAGTCTCTCTTCAATCTCAGCAAGTATCTTATCGAGGGGGATGCTTTTCGCATGGTAGGGAGTTCCACTTCTTCCACATTTCTCGCATTTTTCAGATTTTGAGTAAACATTACATTTAGCACAATAGTATATTGTAAGAGTTTGCGATTTGCATCGAGGACAATGGAAATAAAAGGTATAGGCACCACATTTTTCACAATACCTATTACAAATTTTTACAACTATGTTTTTCTTAGACGTTGCAGAGACAATGTTCCTCTTTGAGCCACCTTCTAAACCTATAGGAAATAAAACATGAGAAGGAGGATTCATCTCCCTTAGCTTAGCTGCCTCAGGTCTACCTAGTCTGGCAGATATGAAGGCACCCCCTTTTGGTTTTATTTTAAAACTAAGAAAGCTATTGAGATAGTCAATAGCGTTCTTGTCCAGTCCTACTTTGGGTAGAACAAGCTTAGATAAGTAGATGAAAAACTCTGCGTATTGTTTCTCCACCTTTATAAATCCGCCATCTACTTCGGATGGCAAACACATCTTCTCAAATTCAACAGTCAGAGAATTATCCTTGATTGGAATACTCACTGTTTCTCCATTTAACTTAGCTTCTCTAAAGCATTCAACAACGTGTACAAGTTCACGACCGCTCAGGTTCTCTAGAAAGAAATAGAAGCGAGGATGAAGAGGAACCTCTAAAGCTATACTTACCTGTAAGAAGAATCCAAAATCGAGATCGAGAAAGGGGTTTTCGACAGTTTTCTTAAGGATGCTTATATCTAAAGGAAGGTTCTTAATACTGTCTTCCTTCTCCTTTAAAACTGCCTCTAGTTCAGCAGCCCACTGTTCTTCAGTATAACCAATCTTATCTAAGGGAGCGTTTCCCTCAATATAGTCCCCCAGAGATATGAGTATGTCTCCAAGGAAAAGAATCTTTGAAATATTCCCCTGAATCTTATTAAGCTTCTCTTCATTGTCAACAATGTGTATAGATCCGTCTTTAGTCTTAACTATGGGAGGCATGATCGAATCTACGGACATTATTATCGCTGATTTTCCAGGCCTATCGATCCTTAGTTGCGAACCTATGGACAAGAACCCGTGAAGAACCCTCATAGACATTGGATGAATACCAACGGCCATTAAACCAGTATTCCTAGCCCTGCCATAACGTATCCTAAACCCTCCGAATCGTTCGGAGGAGGAAAAGAAGGGTCTGCCTATTAAAACCTCCTTTAAGTATTCTGACTTAACACTCTCAACTTCGATTTTAGATATCCAAGACCAACCGGATATGTTAAGCTTGTTAATTATGCTTTCAAACTTCTTAACTCTCCCAATTATACCATCATTTATTATCCTGAGAGCGCCTCCTCTAAGCCTATTCGTCTCAACCCTTTCAAGATCTCTGTATATGACTACCTCAACATCCTCCGAAGGCGGGCCAGTGATTTCAATTGGTAGATTCTCTATCACCTCCGCTATCTGGTTCTTATCAACCTTATACTGAAACCTATTTTTCCCCCTCTCATAGAGCCTTAGTTCCTCAATGTATCTTGCAACTTCCTCCTGAGTGGGCTTATATCTGTCAAGCTTCAAGATACGCCTTATGAAATCTGCTAGGATTATTGAAAGGGCTTGTTCCGTACCTCCGGCAGATCTCATCGGACCCGAGAAATACACTGCAAGATACCTAGTATTATCGTTGTTTCTTTTTATCAGAACTTTTTCTATCCCCTCGATCGGGGCCGCTGTTGTTCCAGGTGGCGTCAGTGAAGCCAATGCCGCTTTCAAAGCTAATTCCGCAGCCTTCTCTTCCGAGAAGGAACCGAACCTGCCAAGTATAATATCCTCAGCGATTTTAAACGGGATCTCTAAAGGAGGAAGTGTTTTCTTTAGCTCTTCAAACCTATCTTTAAACCCTTTTAAACCCAAGAGCTTTTCTATGGTTTCAGCTTGAGAAAAAGAAATTATCGACTCCGGTTTCTTCTCTGGATCGTATCCGTTTTCTTTCGCACGGGCAGCATGATCATATGCTTTCCAAAACTGCTCTTGTAAAAACCGATTGTAATCTTCTAATTTCATCTTTCCCTTAATCAATTAATAACAGCAATATGAAAGCTCGTTACCTCTTTTCAAAACACCCTTTTTACCTCCCTCTATTATTTCTAAAAGCTTATCCTTCACCTTACTGGTTTCTTCGAGAACATCTCCAGTGACAATTATGTCGGCACCAGAAGCCACAATGTTTTCAGCAACAGAACCATCTCTTATCCCACCACCGACGATTATAGGTATGCTTATGCTCCTCCTAACCATATTGATTAGCTTCTCAGGAACGTGTGTCTTTGCACCCGAACCGGCTTCTAAATAGACAAACCTAAAGCCTAGTGCTTCAGCAGCCATTGCATAACCCACTGCCAACTCAGGTATTTCGAAGGGAATGGGCTTAGCTTCTCCAACGTAACCAGCAGCCCCTCCTGCTCCGAGAATCAAATACGCCATGGGGATCGCTTCCAAACCAAACTCTCTAATAGTTTTAATACCCAGTACTTGAGCACCAACAATATAGTATGGGTTCATCGAGTTTAGCAGGGACATAAACCATATGGCATCAGCACCTCTCGCTATGCTCGCGACATTACTTGGAAAAATTATTACGGGAAGACTAGAGTTTGATTTGATTCTAGATATCGCTTCCTCGTAATCAGACGTCTTATGCGAAGTACTTCCACCGACCATGAAAGCAGAAGAACCAGCAGACTCAGCCGCTTCTACGATTTCCTCTATCTTATCCATCTTCTCGGGGTCGATTAAAGTAATGTGGATAAACCCTTTCTTGTTAATAGCATCGTAAAGATATTTCTCAGTCTTACCTATTCGCAACTTGCATTAACCAAACTAGTGTTGAATATAAATCTAAACTGCAGAATTTTTAATAAATCTCTCCATTGTGGTACATGTCTACGAATTTGTTAAAGTAGTCGACGTTCTCAATATTCTTAATAGGCTCGAACTCCGCAGACAATCCACAATTGCCACAAACCACTCTAATCTTCCCCGAGGACTTATTTTCCGCAACCGAAACAGATTGAACACCACACTTGGGACAGGGGAAAATCTTAGGTATGACTTTCCGGATAACCCTCGCTTCCTTCCTCCTCCTTCTCGCCATAATCAGTATCCGTATTAAAACTCTTAACCGATACTATTTTTCTCTTTCCTAAGGTCATCAAAGCATGAGTTATACAATAAAGTATAACTAGGAGACCATAAATAAAATATTTGAAATATGGCTGAAAAAACCCTCGAAGAGACAGATAAGTTTTTGAAAATTCTAGTTAAAGAATCTACTTTGACCCCTAGACAATTAGAGGCAATAGTGTTTTATTACAATAATATCGACAGTAATATAGTTAAAAATGGATACGTAGAATTCAAGGGGAACAGGGTTTCCAAGGGGGCCTTCTTCAGGACATTAAACCAGGCTAAAACAAATATTAGAAAAGCCATTATAACACTATTGATAATGGCATATCTGGGGCTAATAGATACGAATCAATTAGAAATCATCATACAATTGAATAGTATCATGATGCAATTAAAGAATAGAGGAGAAGACGTTCCTGAAGACGTTCTAAACGCCTTTCTGGAAAGGGTGAAAACAGCCATCGACCTCAGGAAAAGAGTAAAGTAAAAATATGCATGTCATAAAGCAAAGTAGGCGAAGGTTGGATCTACTTAACCTTCTAAGAAAACCAGGCGAAGAAATAAGAAAAGAAAGGAAAAGAAAAGGGTTAACACAAAGCACCCTAGCCAGAAGGGCAAGAGTAAGCCAGGCTTTAATAGCGAGGATAGAGAAAAACCAGGTAGATCCACGTCTTTCAACTCTTAGAAAAATAGCAGAAGCATTAATGGAAAATGCTCAGCCCAGGGGATCTAGGGCGATAGATATTGCTATAAAAGACGTCATTGTCGTCAACGATGATGATACAATTGAAAAAGCCCTGAAACTGATGCGGAAATACGGTATATCCCAATTACCTGTCTTGAAGAACGGAACACCCATAGGTGCTGTGGAAGAACTTGAGCTCTTGAAAGCATTCGCCAGAGAAAAAGATGTCCAGAAATTCTACCAGAAAAAAGTCGTAGAAGCAATTTCCTCCATATACCCGATGGTCGACCCAGATACTAGCATCACGGAAGTGATAGACTACTTGCTTAAGGGGCATAATGCCGTCTTGGTAACGAGGGAGGGTCGCTTAGAAGGCATAATAACCAAGATTGACGTGTTGATGAGAAGCAAAAA
>JANXDK010000027.1 GCA_025059435.1 Thermoproteota archaeon | reverse complement strand
TCGGTAGGTAAAATAAATTATGCTGCCCTACTTAGAGGAATCAGAATATCTGAAATATTGAAGATTAGGGATATGGTTATTAGACTCGGCGGAACTGGCGCAGTCCTCCTCTTTTATAAAGAAGGGTATGTTGAAGTACCGTATGTGACTAATGACCTTAAATCAATCTCCGACACTGATTACAGTAAGATATGTGAAATAAGTCCTCATGAAGGGGATTCAATAATAATTGTGGGTGGGGACGATAAGAATTCAGCTTTGAAGGCCCTGGGTTACGTGCTTTTAGAATTGTTAATAAGACAAGCTTAAATTTAAGCAATAAAGAGTCTAAAGTAGAATTGGCGATAGCCGTTTTAACGCATAAACCGCTATCATATTTCTCGAGGCGTTTATTGGAAGAAGCTAATAAGGAAGGGGTCAATTGTCAAATAGTTGATTTTAAAAACACTGTGATTTTGATTAAGGATGGTAAAATCTCTTTGAAAGCATTTGAAAACGGTGTTAAAGTCATATTGTCGAGACCTAAGACGACGCTCAATTCTCTGATGCTTTACGCCATGTTTCTCACAAAGACCCTTGAGGAAGAGGGTTTTTACGTGTTAAACTCCTTCCAAGGATATTTGAACACTTTGGACAAAGTCATTACTTATAGAAATCTATCGTTAAACAAAATCCCGATACCGGATTCCGTCATCTCGCCCTCGGGAAGAATGTTTGATGAAATGAATCCCCCTTTCTTCTTGAAACCCACTTATGGCTCACGTGGAAGAGGCATTATGTTCATTGAAGATTTTAGAGATTTGAGCTTTGCAGAGGGTCGCAGTGTTTGGATAGCTCAATCCTCTGTAAGGGAGGAGAATTGGGACCTTAGGGTAGTGGTTTTGGGAGGACGAGTAATAGCGGTTATGAAGAGAACTTCGGAAAAACCTGTTACGAACATATCCCAAGGAGGAGTCGGAAGCTTTTTCGAAGCGAATGAAGAGGTAAAGGAGCTTGCTATTAAAGCTTCAAACGCTTTAAAATGCGAATTTGCCGGGATAGACATATCCATAAAGGGAGGAAACGCCTTTATATTGGACGTTAATTCCCAACCGGATTTTAAAGGTGTCGAAGAAAGCTTGAAAATTAATATTGCACGAGAATTAATAAGACATGTTTGTTCTGAGGCGAATAGGAATTGAAGACTAGCGGCTTAGTCATAGCACTCGGTTATAGTAGTGAAAGCTTTGTTGAGCTTAATATGCTTGGGGAATACCCAGTTTTCCTCTATGCAATAAGGAATATTGGAGAAGTTGCTGAGGAGGTTGTTCTGGCAGTGTCGAGAGGAACTATCGATGCTTATAATAAGGTTGTTTCAGAATACGGTTTTGACGACTGCAAGATCGTTGAAATCAATAACTCCAATAATATTCCAACCATTCTTAAAGAAGGCATGTATATGGTTCATGGAGAAGTTGTCATTACTTCCCCCGCCAATGCTCCCTTAATACCTGTTGACATACTTGCTCTTTTAACAGAGCTCTGTGAAAAAAGGGATGCTGTCTTGACAAGGAATATGAAGGGAGATGTCGACTGGCTCCTGTCAGCCTATAATAGGAGGAGCCTGATAGAAGCCATTGAAGCCATTGAACAGGAAGACATGAATAATATTGTGGAAAGGTTGAGACGAGTAATGTACATAGCCCACTCAACCATGAAAGACCTGGACCCCATGTTATTATCGAGTGTGAGGATTACACGAGCATCAGACATACAATTGGTAGAGAAGATCCTCGTAAGGATAGGTAGGAAGCTTTGAGGGAAATCAGGATTTTTGGAATAAAGTACGACAGAAACATAGAGAAGGGAGATAACCTAGCTAGGATAACCATAGAGTCCCTTGGAAAAGAAGGCATTAGTGTGGAAAACGGAGATATAGTTACTCTAACTCATGTCGCAGTATCTAAGGCCATGGGTTGTATAGTGAGTTTCAGACAGGTTAAACCTAGTACACTAGCAATAGCGATAGCCGATAGAGTACGAAAACCACCTGAGGAGGTGGAGATAATTCTAAGGGAGAGTAAAGAGATAGTTAGGCTTGTGGGAACCCGTCTTATAACGAGGACTAGGAGTGGGATAATATGCGCTAATTCAGGGGTCGATGTTTCAAACGTGGACGGTGGTTTAAGTATGGCTTTTCATCCCAGGAATCCGGATAAGATTGCGGAAATGATAAGAAGACAGTTTCTTGATGAAAGGGTTGAAGTAGGGGTTATAATAACTGATTCATTTGACAGACCCTTCAGAGTAGGTCAGGTTAACATGGCCATAGGGTGCTCCGGGATAGCTCCATTGAAAGACCTCAGAGGAAGCAAGGACCTTTACGGATACGTTTTGAGGTTTAAACGCATCGCTATAGTTGATGAACTGGCTGCTGCAAGCGAACTAGTAACTGGAAGTTCGTCTGAGGGCATTATAGGTGCTTTAATAAAAGGCTACAAGTATGATTTTTCAGAGCTCGGGGTTAAGAGTATACTTAGACCCAGGAAAAAAGAACTTTTTCTTTAGAAGCTAAGTCGTAAATATTATTTTCCAGTGTTAAAAAAACCGTTAATAATACTCCGCCAGCTGTGAAAAAGCATGGTCGAGGGTTCGCCCGTTATGCACAGGGGCGAGTTACTTGGTTTCGTCAAAAAAGAGTATCAATCAGCAGGTCTAGCGGAATTGATGATGTTATACGAGCCAAGTAAGCAAGTAGACCTTAAAATTCTTCAAGGGACTCTCAACAATATGCGCGGATTATTGAAAGGCCCGCCTCCCGAGGCTACCGAGCTATTAGATGCAGACTCTATAGTAGTGAGCAGGGCCATAGCCAATTCTGTCACATTGTCCTTTCTCAAACCCGTTATTAAAACCCTAGTTCCCATGGAATTGTTCAAACCAATCCCCGGTACAGATTATATTCTTGAGATAGACATACCCAGCAGGGAGCTGACTATGGCAGTGGAAGACAGGCTAGCTGGAATACCGGGTTTGGCTGGGGAATGGTTCGTAGGTAAAGTTGAGGGGATAATAATCAGAAGTAGGAAAAGTTTTTCCGTGGAGATACCGGTCAAGACAGGGATGATGAGCAGTTATAATAGAGAGGCTGGCGAGTGTCTCACAATATTCGACTTTAACAACGGGTTCAGGACCTTCAAGACAATGGCAGATGCAAACATACCTATAATCCACGGAGACATACTGCTCACAGACGGTTCTCTAGACGAGAAGAGGCTTATGATGAAAGTGAAGATACTCTTCCTCCTAAGGTCAAGGGAAATGTGGATTTTAGAATGAAACAGGTTTTCCGAATGCTTTTAGAACTTCTGGTGCCTTCGCTATTTCACCTATTTTCCAGACTGGCACGACTATACAATTATTCATTAATGCTTCTTCAGAATCCAAGAAAGTGACGACCAATGGATAGACCTCTTTCTGAATATTCCTTTCAGCGAGGTATTTGAGCAGCAGCTTTGATCTTTCAAGCTGGAGCCTGCATGCGGATTTAAGACTGTAGTTCTTTTTAACCCATTTTTTACATTCTATCGATATGAATAAAGCTGGTGTTTCAACCAAAAGGTCTATTTCTCTGATAATATCCCCAATACGGAACCTGAAATGTTCAATAACTCTAAAACCGTGGAATAGGAATACTTCTGCAATGACTCTCTCAAACCCCCTCCAATTTACTGATTTCAATAATTTTTCCAAATTAAAACCTGATTTCAACAAGTATTGGAGGATTAACAGATAACACTCGGGAAGGGCTCTGAAACTATCCTTATCCTCTACTAAAAATCCTTGAGTTAAAAGCGGTCTTAAAAACTCCCAGTATTCTATAGCCTCATCCTTGCATATCACTGGGCCTTTCTCAATAAGCCTCTTTAAAAGCCTAAGTCCAAAGGCTGCATCAGGCTCTCCAGGCATTATATTAGACCATATTTTAATGAGTAAAATAAGGATTATATTTAAGTTCGGATTGTAAGACCGTGTTGAACATAACTGGCGCTCTGTTTATAATATTGCTGGCGTCTCTGCAACCAGTCGGCGAGGTTGAAACAGTAAGCATTACGGTTGTGCTAAAAATATCACCTGGAGATCCTTTTGTAAATTTTGTAAAATCCAACTTCCGGGTATATGTCAACGGGTCTTCAAACATCTATGGGGTGGAGCTAAAGGTAAACTCCTCTAGAATATTGGTTTTTAAAGTTCCTAAGGGAAGTTACCTACGAATCACCGGAGAGCCGGAGGTTGTAAGCGATTACGGGTTTTGGTATAAGCTCGAAAACGTCAATGGTAGTAGACGTGTACTAGAATTCAAAGCAGATAATGATGCATTATTATACCTTAATTACTCTATTAACCACGTATTGTTATCACCCTACTTCATAGCCGTTTATATACTGTTGTCCTTATTAGCCATTCGTAAGCATCTTCCAAAGAAATAAGAGAAATGTTTAAAAAAAGCATCAAATAACCTACATATAAATGAGTAGGGATAAACCTGTTATTCTAATTGCTGGTGAACTGGGGGCAGGCTGTACTGAAGTCGGGGAATTAATTTCTCAAAAACTTGGTTTAGAAGTTTATAATACTGAGAAGTTAATAAGGAATTTAGTTTCCTCGCCAACCCTCAGCTATAAAGCACTTGTTGATAAATCCATATCTGGGGAGATAGAGATAGAAAAAGTCCTATACAGCATGGTTCTAGACATTGTAAAAAATGGTCCAGCCATAATAGAAGGTAGAAGCGCCCTCATGGCTCTTGCACATGAGGCAGATCTCAAGGTATTTCTATACAGGGAGATGAAGGATAGGGTTAAACATCTCGCTGAAAGGAGAAAAACAGATGACCCTAAGCAGATTGAAGAAGACATTAAGGCCTCAGATATAGATAGGAATAGCTTAGTGGAAAAGCTTTTCCATAAAAACTGGAGGGACCCCCTACTGTACGATCTGATGATAAACACTTCCAAGATATCTTTTGAAGATTCGGTCTCGTTAATACTCGAAGCTTTAAAGAGCAGAAAGTAAAATACTTTTAGGAATCATTAAAGATTTATATATGACTCAAAAGAAAATATTGTATTATGAGCGAAGCAGGTGTGGGTGGAGAAGCCGCTGCTGCAGCACCTGCGGCACCCGCGGCACCTTCTAAGAAGCCGGCTAAAAAGGCTAAAGCAAAAACAAAGGCTAAGAAAGCTAAAAAGGCTAAAAAGGCTAAGAAATAGGCTATTTTACCCTTTTTTCTTTTTCGATAAGATTGAGTAGGAGTTCTGTTGCTTCTTCAAGGCTATTTACAACATAGTGTGCTCCATGCATTTCTGACAGATCATGTTGTTTTTTATAGAATATAGATAAACCAGCAACTCGAAACATGCTCTCATCATATAAGGTATCGCCTATTGCAGCCGATTCATTTAGAGGAATAGAATACTTTCTACATATATCTTCTATAACCCTGGCCTTTTTAGAAGGATCTACGTTGATTATAACTGTTCCGGTAAATAAACCTTTTTCGTCGAAGACCATCTCGTTTGAAATACATTCGTCAGCTTCTAATTCTTTGCATACTCTTTCTGCTAGTAAGTTGAGCCCACTTGTAACTATAACCCTCTTAACCTTCCGTTCCTTAAGCCTTTTAAACAGGTATTTAGCACCTTGTCTTATTCTAACTTTTGAGAAAACGCTTTGGAAAAACGACTTAGGAAGCCCCCTTGGCCATAGTTTCACATCATGTCTTACAAACTCCTCATAGTTTATTTCTCCCCTTGAAAACCTTTCAAGAGCTTTTGTAGCCATGGAATCAGTGCCAAGAAAACGGTGGACTAATCTCCAACTACTCTCTTCTTCAACAAGCGTCCCATCCATGTCTGAAAAAAGTATTCTTATCATGCTTTACTCTTGTAAATTGCCTCTAATAAGGCAGCTATTACCAATAGAATCAAAACTATGCCAACGGTTGTCAAATATCCTTTAAGCTCTTTTCTAAACCTCTTCCCAATTATTGCGAAAAATCCAGCGAGACTCTGTGCAGAAGCCAATCCAAAGGCAAGGATCTCAAGCACACCCTCCGGACTTGAGAGTATACTTATTACAATTCGTAACGGATTAGAACCCGTTGCGATCGAAAACGCAGAAACCACCATACCGTTAAGAGACGATGAAAAAATGCTGAATATGAAGCCAAAAATAGGTATCATCATAATAATGCTTAGCACAAGGTTGTTCATGAAAATATCTAATATACTGACGTTTAAGTATCCTTTAAGAGATTCTGTTATTTCCTCAGCTAAGCCTTTTTCAACGGGAATCATCGAAGAGAATACGAATGTTAAAGAGAGCACTAGTATTGTAATAGGAAACAGCTCCCATTTTTTATGTAAGGGTGGTAAAGCGTCTTTACCATCATAGCTTCCATATTCTGAGTCTTGATTCTCGACAATCATCGAGCTAAGGATTGATAAATAACATAGATAAAGGTTTATTGACCTTAATCAATCCATTTGAAAACATGTCGGAAAAAATCTTAGGGACGGAAAAGGCATATGTAGGAAGACTATTATCCCTTGTTAAGTATCGTGTTTTAATCAACGGAGTTGAAACGATTAGGGAAGTTGTAGAACACCCTGGTGCAGTTGTAATAATTCCCATAAAAGATGATGGTAAAATAGTTTTAGTTAGACAGTACAGGCTTCCAGCAGGCGAGAGCCTTGTGGAGGCACCTGCAGGAACACTTAAGAGAGGAGAAAAAGAGGAAGAGTGTGCCAGAAGAGAGCTCCTAGAAGAAACGGGTTATGAGCCGACCTTTTTGAGAAAAATCAGAAGATTCTACTTGGCACCGGGCTATTCTACAGAGAAGATAACGCTTTTTATAGCTGGAGGATTAAATAAGAAGAGTCAAAACTTAGAGCTGGATGAAGACATAGAGGTAATTGAAGTAACCCTAGACGAAGCATTTAAAATGGTGAAAGACGGCACTATTAAAGATGCCAAAACAATAATTGGAATCTATGATTTAGTC
>JANXDK010000026.1 GCA_025059435.1 Thermoproteota archaeon | reverse complement strand
TGGTTTCCGATTACGGTTCCGTTGCAGGAATCTTCCACAAGCATTGTGTAGCTAATTCGCTTGAGGAAACTGCAAAGCTCGCTTTAGAAGCCGGGCTGGAAGTAGAGCTTCCATGGCCGTATGTATTCGGAGAACCTCTTCTAAAAGCAGTTGAGGAAGGTTTGATACCAGAGGAGGTTGTGGACGAGGCTGTTAGGAGAGTTTTAAGAGTTAAATTCCTAATTGGACTTTTCGACAATCCTTTTGTAAACCCCGAGGAAGCGGATGAAACCTGTAATTGTGAAGAACACGTTCAGCTGGCGCTTCAGGCTGCTAGAGAGTCGATAGTTCTCCTTAAAAACGAGAATGGGGTGCTACCCCTAGACAGGGATAAAATCAAAGCAATAGCAGTCTTAGGATCTGCTTCTAATAAGGTTAAACTAGGCGGATACAGTACAATTCCCAAACACGCTATTACTCCCCTCGAAGCCATTAAGAATAGTGTGAAGCCCGGGACGATAATTTATTATGCGAGTGGTCCTTTTGGCATAGGGAAATATAATCCAATACCTTCAAAGTTTCTAATTCCTGCCTCTGAAACAGGGGGTCATGGTCTCACAGGAGAGTACTATGCTAATGCTGATCTTAGTGGTAAACCAGTCTTAACTAGAGTTGATCCACAGGTGAATTTCTACTGGGGTATGGGTTCACCCGATCCATTACTACCAGATGAAAACTTCTCAGTCCGCTGGACTGGGAAACTTGTTGCACCTAAGAGTGGGACTTATGAAATTGCTTTAGCTACAGACGATGGTGTCAGATTTTGGTTTGATGGCAAGTTGCTCATAGACTCTTGGCATGATAGGACGCTTACGGTCAATAGTATTACTGTCAATCTTGAGGGCGGAAAGCAATATGATATTAAGATCGAATACTATGAGCACTTTTACGAAGCGGCAGCATTCCTATTATGGAACTATGTGGATGAGTCTATTTCAGATGATACTATTTCGGAAATAGAGGAGGCTGTAAAAGTGGCGGAGAAATCTGATGTGGCAATAGTATTTGCAGAAATAATGGAGGGGGAGGGGAAAGACAGAGCTATACTCGACCTTCCAAGACCTCAAGAGCTTTTGATTGAGAAAGTGATTAAAACTGGAAAGCCGACGATAGTAGTTTTAATGACTGGCAGTGCTGTAACAGGCGGGTGGATCGAAAAAGTTCCAGCGATAATTCAAGCATGGTATCCTGGTCAGGAAGGTGGGAAAGCCATTGCAGAAGTACTCTTTGGAGACTATAATCCGGGCGGTAGGCTTCCGTTTACATGGCCTAAGTATGTCGGTCAACTTCCTCTTTATTACAACTATAAGCCAACAGGTAGAGGTTACGACTATGTTGACATGACTGGGAAACCACTTTTCCCGTTTGGATATGGTCTCAGTTACACAAGGTTTGAATACAGCAATTTGAAGATTAAATCAAAAAGTGAAAAAGGTCCCTTTGAAATCAGCTTCGACGTTACCAACATAGGTGAGAAAGAAGGAGATGAGGTTGCTCAATTATACATTCAAGACCCTATTGCCAGCGTCGCCAGGCCCGTTAAAGAGCTTAAAAGATTCCAGAGAGTAAGATTAAAACCTGGGGAGAGTAGGAGAATTGTATTCAGCCTAACTGCTGACGACTTAGCCTTATTAGATGTAAATATGAGGAGAATAGTTGAACCTGGAGAGTTTAAAATAATGGTCGGAGCATCTTCGGAAGACATAAGGCTTCAATCCTCGTTAAACGTTAAGGAGAAAATAGTTTCAGATATAAAGTGTATAAGCGTAAAGACAGATAGGAAGACAGTAAAATCGGGAGAACCATTTACGTTAATCGTCAGGCTCAAGAACAATGGTCTTCTTACAGATATTGTTCCAGTTAAAGTGTTAAGCGACAATGAAGAGATAGCACGGAAAAACTTAGAGCTCTCTCCAGGAGAGGTTCGGGAAGAAAGAATAAGACTAGTTCTTAAAGGAAAAGGAAGAAAGAAGATAGTTGTTAAACTCCCAGAGTCAAGCAAGTATTTGATTATGAATGTTCGGGAACGGTAGCACTAAGAAATCGGTGAAACGTGTTCTGAGGAATAATTTAGACTATAAGCTTGAAATGACGATAAAACACGAGAACTAAAGGTGTCGATGATAAACTGCTTGATTTCTACCTGGTATTTCTATGCCAGTATCTTCATTTGCTCGTTAAAATCGCGAATCCCTTGAAAATAAAGCTTCGTAACTCCATCGTCTACCTTGTCTTTTCCAAACCTGTTTATCAAAGCTTCGGATCATTTCTGCCTTAGTTTTTCCTTTCTATTCTTAGATTCAACTCGGTTTAGAATATTCGAGAATAAGAGACCATAAAAGTAAGAATGATTATGATTAAGAAAATGAAGGATATGAGCTTCCAATCTATTTTAATAACACGTTTCTCTTACTTTTTTATTAAATCTCTTGTTCACTTGTTCAGTATTGTAATTTTTATTCATTTACAAGTTTTCCTTAACTAGGAAGTAGACATGGTTTAATGAGTCGGTTTGAAAGGCTTTTTATGTCTTAGAAGAACCAGGTAAGAAAAAGTTTAAATAATAAGTAATACTTTTTCATACTAGACGGTAAGAATGCGTATAAAGAGGAAGATTGGACCTAAAGGCCAAGTTGTCATACCTAAGGTAATAAGGGAAGCCTTAGGGATTCAGCCTGGGGACGAAATCATTATGGAGGTTAGAGAAAAGGAATTATTGATGAAGCCGGGATTGGATCCGGAAGAGTTCGTCGAAGAGTTCTGCTCCCCCGGGAGGAAAAAGCTAACACGGAAAATGGACTTGGAGAAAATTATGGAGGGGGAGGCTGAGGACAGGATTGTACTACATTGACTCCAACATCTTCATATACCCGATGATCTATGACCCGGCATCCGTTGAAGAGGCAGCCCACGCCAGAGGCTTCCTTCTAGAAATAGCTTTGGGGAAAATAGAGGCATATGCCTCACCCATTACTTGGGACGAGGTTGCATGGGTTGTTAGAAAAATCCTTGGGGTCGACATTTCCCTTAAGCAGGGGAGAAAATTCCTGGATTTTCCAAACCTGAAAATACTACCGGTGAAAAGGACGACGGCTCTGAAAGCACAGGACCTGATGGAGGAATACGAGCTTAAACCCAGAGACGCCCTCCATGCTGCAATAGCCTTGGAAAACAAGATAACAACCATAGTAAGTTATGATGAAGACTTCGATAAAATCAAGGTTTTGAAAAGGATTGAGCCCTAAATTATTAGAAGATTTTTCAAATCGAGTTAAGTAGAAACATGAGCGAAAAATCGGGAAAGCCTTGTGGATACGGGTGTCTCAATAACCGTTATTGATAAACAGAAAAATATTCTTCAAGGCGTTTGAGGATAGTTTTATCATCCTGTTACACCAATACTCAAATACTCTTTTATATAACTTAGAGAATGGAGAAAATTAACCTGGTTACAAAACCCATCTCCTCTTGAGTGATTACTCTCGCCATGAAAGCGTAGCCAAAAAACACTGATAACGGTTGAGAAAAATTTTTGAAGAACAAGATAAATGGAGCCGGTGGCGATGGAAGATGCGCTTAAACCCCCGTCGTCAGGCAATGAAACATTAACACCCATGGGGCCGGCGACCATAGCTCCATTGTAGAATGCTTGGACAGTCGTGTGCTAACTTATCTAACTTATTCCATAAGCATACTATAATTCAAGGATAACTTCATTAGAGCGTTCGCTATATATCAGCTTATATCTCCGCAGTATGTCTCTCCCCAGTAATGAAGGCATGGTCAAGACTAGCCTTATCGACTCTGCGTCAAGACCCGTTAAATCATGTCTAGCCACAAGCATTTTTAATCGTTCTCCATGCAGAGAACCTTCATCTGTTCTAAACATTAATTTTGCGTCTTCAATAACATATGTGTCAATCATACCGCCTATTCCTCCAACATTTCTTTCAGCCTTTTTAAGCTTGGTGATGTCCAATTTAAGATACCTCAGGTCTTTATCAAGAATTATAGATGCGGAGGCCCCAGTATCAACGTGGAAATCTATCAACCTGCTTACGTTAAGCTCATCCGAAACAAGTATTGCTTTAACGAAAGGAGCAGGCGGATCGAACTTTCTCTCTAAGAATCCCTTGATCCTCATAATATGAGCTGAATCTTCTCCTTAGTAACATACTCTATTGAAACTTTCTCTAGTGGAAACTTGGCTTCAACCCTACTGATAAGCTTATCCAAGTCAGGGTCCGAGTCAACCACAGTCTGATCATAAATGGCTATGAACCTCTTATCGAACTTTTCAACTAACACACTGTAATTCTCTTCAAACCATCTCCTATTACTCTCGTGAATGTCGAAGAGCACTAGGTATTCGCTCATCCCGGCCTTATATAGAAGGTAACGCTAAAATTTAAGCTTTCCAATTCTGAAAGACTTCCATTCCCAGTTTGAAGACATGTTTTTACCTGCGTAACGCATGCAAACTGTTCATAGGATTTATGAATAAAAGTTGCCATCCTGCTTCCAGAGAGAATAGAAGCAATCTCTTAGGGATTCCATCGCCATTGAAAACCTAGAAACTCCCTAAACCATTAGAATGCTATCAATTCTCATCATGTTCATTATGAAACTTTCGATATTGTTTCTGACTTACCGTCAAGCATTTTTGCAGTTATTTCTTAGAGAGTACAAAAAGTTTATAAATTGTAGTCATAGAGAGTACAATTTATGGAATTAAACTATGTTAGAGACTACCTGATTTCGTTTCAGAAAAAGCATTTCCCAAGAATAATCCAGAGGGAATTAGAGATTAAGCCGGTTAAGGGGAAAGCTGTAGTAATAATCGGTCCAAGAAGATCTGGTAAAACATATTATTTTTTCAACATGATCTCAAAGCTTAACAGGAGTGAAACCGTTTACCTTGATTTCGAGGAACCCTTCTTGAGAGGGTTGAAGCCATTGGAAGTTTTGAAAATAGTGCTTGAAATATTCCCGTAGACGTCGGGCAGCTCGTCGAAAAATATCTTCTTGGATGAGGTTCAAAACGCTGAATCTTGGGAGACCCTGGCTAGGAGCCTGTTAAACAGAGGCCTCGATGTTTTCATAACCGGCTCCTCATCCAGGCTTTTGAGCAGGGAGATAGCTACCCAGCTCAGGGGGAGAAGCGTTTCCTACCTATTGCTTCCCTTCAGCTTCAGAGAGTATCTGACGGCGAAAAACATCAGCGTTGAAACGGGTCTTCTCGAAGGCTTGGGGAGGGTTAAAAGAGAGTTGAGAAACTACTTGGAGGAAGGAGGATTCCCTGAAATAGTCTTAGAAGAAGAAAAAGAAAGAATACTAAAGGAATACGTGGACCTAGTGTTCTTCAAGGATTTCGTTGAGAGGCATAAGGTTAGAAGCATAACTCTCGCGAGGCTCCTGTTCAATCACATTATGCAAAACTTTTCGAGGGAAACGAGCATCCGTTCTCTAGAAAGAAAACTAAGTTCTGAAGGAGCCAGGTTTAATGTCACAACCCTCTACCGATACGTGGAAAACCTTGAGGACACTGTCTTCGTCTTCTTTCTAAGAAAGTTCTCGTTGAAAGCGCACGAGAGGGAAACATGGCCTAGGAAAGTCTACTTGGCGGACACCGGGTTAACAAGGGTCTTCAGAACCTCGCCAGACTACGGCAGGCTGATGGAGAACACCGTGTTCCTACACTTGTTAAGAGAATCTAATAAGAGCCCCCTGCTAAGCTTCTACTATTGGAAAGACTATCAGCAGAATGAGGTCGACTTCCTGGTTAAAGAAGGATTGAGAATAAAGCAGTTGATACAGGTAACCCATGCTTCAGGCAAAGACGAGGTGGATAAGAGGGAAGTCAAAGCATTGCTGAAGGCAGGCAGGGAACTAAAGTGTAAAGACCTGCGGGTAATAACGTGGGACTACGAGGATGAAGCCGAAATAGAAAACAGGAAAATAAGATTTATACCATTATGGAAACAACTTTTAGCAGGAAAATCAACTTGATTCCTCTTTTCGATTTGCTGTAATCCAAATAACATTTAAATAATACCTATTTGGTATTACTATTATGGTATTACCTTGACCTATGTAACAATATCCGCTAAGATAGGCAGGGAATTACGTGAAAAGCTGAAAAAATATAACATACCCGTAAGCCAAGTAGTTAGAAAGGCACTTGAAGAAGAAGTTAGGAGAGCCGAGGAAAAGGAAATTAAGAAAGCTCTTGAGAAGATAGGAAGAACACTCGAGAAGATCCCGGCAGAGGACATCGTAAAACTAGTAAGAGAAAGTCGCGAGGAAAGATGAAATACCTATACGATGCTTCGGCACTGTTAAACACCATAAGGCTGCGTAAGCAGGATTCTTATAAAGTGCTCAAAGATAATTCAACCCTAAGCCTCACAAAATATGAAGTTGGAAACACGCTATGGAAAGAAGCATTGTTAAAAAGGAGAATAAGTGTTGAAGAAGCATTTGAAACAATTTTCCTATTAGAAAAAGTTCTAAAAATAATGAGGATCGTGGAGGTTTCAAACAGCAGCACGGCTCTCAAACTCGCTTACGAGCTTCAAACGACATACTATGATGCATCATACATAGTTGCCTCGGTGGAAAACAATACACGACTAGTAACAGACGATGCTGAGCTGATTAGAAAAATACGAGAAAACGTTAACATTATCATTAAAATCACAGGAAGAAAGCTGGAAACAATACCGAGCAGTAAAACCTAATTCTCATCTTAAGGCGATACACCATATATAATTAGTCGGTATTAAGGAGAAAACGTATACGATAAAAGCAAACAACTTAACCTGAAGGTCAATAGAATATCTTTCCTTGGAATTTGCAATAACAAAGCATTAGGTGGGTACTCTATTACTAAGAACTAATTAAAAAGAAGAATGAGCAAATCATTAATGATACAGCTGTTTTTCTCACTAAGTTTAGAGTAGAACTTGCATTAAAAAGACAAGATTTTAAGAATAGGAAACTGGTTAAAGGCTTTCTAATCGAATACTGGGCAAGGTTCATGTGATTGCGAAAATCGTCTTTGAAAGCATCCTTAAGAATAGTCGGCATAGAGCCTCCTAAATGCATGACGTCGGCC
>JANXDK010000025.1 GCA_025059435.1 Thermoproteota archaeon | reverse complement strand
TAAGGATCGTTCTCGTCAACCCCGTAGTATATCCCCAGCCAACCCTTTTTCGTCTTTATCGGTGGCGCACCCATACCAATCTTTAGGCTATCCCATTTACCTTTTCTCGGCGGAATCATATACTTAGGCTGGAGGAATCTAGATCTACCATCTAAATCCTTCAAGTCCCTGATAAAGTCGATGAATATGGACGGGAATATTCTGAAGAAAACAACATAATTGTTGTTAATTTTCTCAGGAAGTATGCATGCACTTTTTACGGTTATACCAGGGGGAGAAATCATCCTTGCTTCTTCCCACTCCCACCTTCTTGCAAAACTATTAGTGGGTATTGAGGTTAAAGCTATTCTTGGATTACTCCTACCATCGAAGAACACATAACACATGTATACTCTAGAATCGTCTTTTATTTCCGTTATCCGAGGATCTTCACAACCAAAGCTACAACCCCAATAACTTGAAACAAAACTTTTTTCAATATTGTAACCATCCGGCACTGGATCAAACGGGACCTCGTAAACAGGTTTTGGATATCTATTAAAGTTAATACCATCATCGCTAACCGCGTAACCAATTCTAGATATAGAGTCTTTTCCAATGGCCCTGTAGAGCAAGTGTATCTTCTCCCCTAGTTTTATTGCCGCGGGATTGAAAGTTGCTACAGATTCCCAATCGTTTTCTTCAGAGGGATATATTACTGGTGCTGCTACCTTAGAAAGATTCGGAGGTCTACTTCCGATTATTTCCGACTTTTTAAAACTCTTTTTCCTAAATATCCTACTCCAAAATAATCTTAGGTCAGACTGTTTATTCCAACACTGAATCTTTTTAAATACGAGGCTTTTCCTAAACACGATCCCCCCTCCTATAATATTTTAGCTATATTATGTTTTTGTGTTTTAAGCTTTATGGAGATATTTAAATAAAGGCTTTAATGTCGAAATTAGACATTAAGCATTATGAAAATATTTTTATAGCAAGTATTTATATTCCTTGTCGCTTTCAGACAAATTCTCAAGAGAATATAAGAATTACTTATTTAAAAATTCAGTTATACTATTTCCGTTTAAGAAGCCCTTAATCTCCCCATAGACACCATCATAACCAGGTCTAATTTTAACCCTCTCTTCCCTAACCATTCTTATCGCATAGGCCAGTTTTCCATCGCGTTTTTCAATTTCTTCTATAGGTATTTCGAGAAGTATGCGATACTCATTCCCAAACTCTTTTATCAAAGCATAATATATATTCCAAGCCTTCTTAGAATCAGGCTTAGTTGAATACAAGTATCCTATTATTTCCGAAAGCGGTATTAAATGAACGTAATCAGAAGCATCCCTAGGCCTCACTCCTCTTGGACGATCGGCAACTTCCTCGATGTGGGTATCCACCCCCGGAGTGAGCTTCCTGCCGCAAACCGGGCATATGCCTTTTAACTTGAAATAATCATCTGGCTCAGCATAGAAAGAACAACCCCTGTGGCCAGGATAGTGATACTTCCCATATTCCGGATGCGTCTCAATCGTAAGTATTACCCTAGACTTACCCTTTTTACGGATTGCATTCAATATACTCTTATAGCTCAATTCTTCCAAGATTATAAGGTTAGCCTCCCTACCTAGTCTCCAAGGATAGTAAGAGTGAGAATCGCTGTTCGAAACCAGTGTGTAACGGTCGTTGCTCGAAACTCTCCAATTCATCAGAGGATCTGATGACAATCCAGTTTCGAGGGCATATATCTCATTAGTCTTGTCCTTGTAGCATTCTTTAACGCTGGCATAACCATGGACACCGAAAATGCTGAAGTGCGGAGTCCATACGTGTGCCGGAAAAACTTCTATATCGTCTGAAACGCTTTTCAAGATTTCAACAAGCTCGGGAGAAGAGCATTCAAGCAATGGTCTTCCGTCAGCACTAAGGTCGCCGATGTGCTTCAAAGCGTCGTAAACCTGTTCAACCGCGTCGAAATCCGGAAAAAGTATCACGTGATGTATCCTCTTAACAGCGTTCCCATCCCGGTAGACCGTACTAACCTCTCCTTGAATCAGGAAAAGCGTAGCTTGCTCTGGATTCTTCTCGCTCTTCAGTCTATATAGACCAGGATAGGATTCTACAAGCTTCCTCTTAAGCTCCCCCAGCCACTTGGGATGAGTGCAGTCACCAGTTCCGACGATGTTTAGTCCCTTCAAC
Source organism: Thermoproteota archaeon (assembly GCA_025059435.1). Lineage (GTDB taxonomy): Archaea > Thermoproteota > EX4484-205 > EX4484-205 > JAAOZP01 > JAAOZP01. Next base: position 5,006 of record JANXDK010000025.1, on the reverse strand, counting down.
CTAGCGCAGAAAGCAATGTTTTCGAGAGTCATATCCGTACTAGTGGCCCTGCTATACTTAGAGTGAATATGCATGTCAACGTAGTAATGGGGCTTGTTTCTGATACCCTTAAGGAGCTGTTCAATCCTTGTTGAAACCAAAAGGGTCTCTGATGATTTAAGGATATTATTCATTCCAGAATTTAAACGTAGCAATCTAGATTTAATAAGGTTTATCACCAATCAGATATTGTAAAAACCCAATATTATGATAAAAGACTATGGTGAAAACACTGGCAGTAAGAATGCCATTCTGTTGCATACTCAGGGCTTTTAGGTTGTTTTAGGCTTGTCATGATTTTACTTTTGACGGATTTTATAATAAAAACATGTAGCTTTGTTTCAATTGATTAATAGTTGTTAAAGTGCTTGGAAAATCAGATTGGGAAATATGTCTTAAGAGTAGTTTAATCTTTTCTTCAGCATAACCCATGACGACTAGGCCTATCATCATTCCGAAGAATAAGCCCAGTATGGATAATGCGAGGTACCAAGCTCTAATGTGTTTTGGAAGCTCCTTTCGCCGCAAGGGGTTGACAACCTTAACCTTTGCCAGCCATGCGAGAGAAACAGAGATAATAGCTAAAACTATTAGGAAACCCAGTTGAACTCTTATGGTACTAAACGCAATATTGTTGTATATTGATATAATGTATAGGACAATTCCCATTGCAAAAATCACACAGATAAGTATAATTGCGATGAACAAAATATCCATTTTTAAACCAAATACCCCCATGGATGATGCTTTTAAAAATTTCAGATTTTCTGAGGAGCTTTTTGGGCCCAGGCTAGTAGGTTCACCCTCCCCAATCCGCTTTTCAACAAGCCTGGGGAAAGTGCTTTTACTCCGCAACACTCTTGGGAGGGTGCTTCAACCTCCCCACGGGTTTCAAGCCCAATCCCCGTGGTTGAGGCGGCTTGTCCCCTCCCCAGAGTGTTGAGGCCTACCGAGTTTTACCCCAGTAGGAGCCTGGTCTACCCACTTGAGAAAAATGTTTTGGGAAGTATTAAGGATTTATGTTTTGTTACCCTCTCTTTCCATATCATGGGTCTTCATTCTTCTGAATGGGAATTTAATAGAGAGGTATATTGTTGCTGCAAAAGCTATAAGCAAGCCTATGGATATCGTGCGAGAAGCATCGGAACCGACACCAAGTCTAGTAAGAGAGAGTTGTAACATGGGGGTTATGAAGATTATTATTACAGATGTGATTAAGATTACCTCTTTAAAAGGTGGAGGGTTAAGCTTGCCTCCCTTAGCTGAAAGAATGTAAGCAACAATCCCTAGAAATGATAGAAGTATTGATGCTGAGGTTGGTACAGTAGAAGCCCATCCTCGCGTAAGCATTTGTAATACCATGATTATCGATATTATGAAGCTGGTAGTGAAAAACCTGACACCCATGCTTCTAAGCCTTTGACTAATCTCAATCTCCCTTAATATTATTGGTATACCTGACCCCGTCAATAAGAGGATTGAGCTTAAAATGTTAATCCCCGTTCTTAATAATCCTGAAACACCCATCGCCAGAGGCAAGAGCGTGAAGACAACTAGTATTATAATGCCTATGAGAGTCAAGAGATTCCCAACTGAATATATTAGTTCTCTTTTCTGCAAGTCAAATGCCTACCGTAAAACCTTTTTTTAAATGTTTTCCCTGATTATCTTTGCTCCGATCATAAGGTATGCTGTGTGTCCAATCATGATAGACTCAGGCCTCACTCTACCTTCGAAAGGCCTTATTCTCCGGAGCATTATTTCCACAGTCTCCAAGTGAGCAATATTCGCCTCCAACATTGCACGGTAAACTTTTTCAAGTTGGTTCATAGTCGGTACTACTATACATATTCTAGCAGAGGTTTTCAAGAATCCCACTATTTTTCTCAGCGTATTCCAGGGATCGGGAATATCTATTATCGCTGCATCAAATAAAACTTTGAAATCAATACTCTTAATGTCACCATGTATCAACTCGACATAGTTCGTTAGTCCAACTCTTTCAAGATTTCTACGAGCGATTTCTATGGATTCCTCGTTTATATCGCAGGAAAAGACTCTTCCATTAGGCTTTACAAGACTCGCAATCACCATAGTAGCTGCACCGCTCCCGGTGCCGGCCTCTAGAACCATAGAACCCGAGGATACCCCTAAGCTCAAAACCACGTATCCAATATCCTTAGGGTATATTACTTGAGTTCTCCTGGTAAGCTTAGGGATATAGTCCGCTATGGAAGGCCTTAAGGCAAGCATTTCCTCTCCGACATGCGTCCTAACGATTATCCCAGGGTTTTTGCCGATTATGTCACTCGTAACAAGGTAGCCCTTGTGCGTATGAATTCTTTCACCTTGTATTTTTACAATGCGTCTCTTCCCCCTCGAGGATACGAGGAGAACGTCATCACCTTCTTTAAACACGTCCAAGCCTTGGTTCAAATTCGTTTAACAACGGTATTGAATTTCTTATATCTTCTTCCCTCGCTCCAAAGCTTATTCTCACATGTCCCTCACCAGAAGGACCGAATCCCTGGCCCGGGGCTAAGACCACTCCAGTTTCCCTAGCTAATTCTAGGCAGAACTCGAATGATGGAAACGGTATTTCTGGAAATATGTATAAAGAGCCTTGGGGTACGTATATTTTTAATAGATCGCTTCTCTTAAAACCATTCATGAAGGTTCTCAGCCGCTTTTCAATGGTCATCCTCACATAGCTTGATATTTCATCAATAAATGGAAGCGTCTTCAGAATCAAATATTGACCTACTGAGTTAGAAGTCAGCGAAGTAGCATATCTTACTGTAGAAGCCTTTGATATGATGCTATGCTCTGAAGCTAAGAAGCCTACTCTAAGACCCGTTACACCCATGTTTTTGGAGAAACTTCCTATTATCATTGTGTTCTCAAGCTTGTTATCAAAACTTCCCGGGCTCACGGGCTTGTTACCGTTGAAGAATATTTCAAAATAGGTCTCGTCCGAGATTATTACAGATCCTGTTTCCCTAGCATATTCGACGAGCTTCTCCATGTCTTTATTAGGAATAACGCTACCAGTGGGATTGTTTGGTGAGCATAAAAGCACAATGCTACGTTCTTTAGGAACTTGGTCGCTGACGCTCTTTTCTTGACTATAATAGCTGATCCTTACATTGTCGAAGAGGTTTGCAGCCAGAAAATGCTGAGGATATGTCGGATCAGGCAGGATTATCCTATCTCCAGAATCTAAAACGGTCATTAAGGCTATTAAGAATGCTTCAGAGGCCCCTGCGGTGATTAGAACGTTTTCACTACTGGACTCTATACCACGGCTATTCCTCAAGTATTCAGCAATGCTACTCCTAAGTTCGCTCAAACCTTCTACTGGAGGATATGTTATATCAGTTTTATCACAGGTTTTTCTTAGCGTTTCTTTTATCAACGGATGCGGATCTATGAAAATATCGCCGACGCTAAGGTTCATTATGACGCTTCTCCTAGCCCTTGCTTCTTTCAGTATTTTCCTATGTGGAGGCTCGATTAGCCTGTTAATTCTGGAAGCATGTTTCAACCCGGGAGCCTATGGAAAAAGTATTTTTAAGTATTACTCATCTTTTTAACCAAAGTATTTCAAGAAAAACATTTTCATTCTGAAGAAACTTGATGAATTTCGCAATGTTTACCTGGGATCGTGTTTCTAATTAGTTCCCGTAGTCTAGCGACTTCCCTGCGATGCATAGTCTTATTCTTAAGAAACTTATCAACTATCCTAGATGTTTCCACGTCCTTATCCTTGTTTCCAGGGATTATGTAAGCATATCTGACGCATTTCGATTTCACTTTCTCAAAGCATCCGTAAACAATCTCATTATTCTCCGTAATACCGATCCACAGTTTCATTTCCACATTTCTAATGAAGTTTTTCTCACCGTATACCATAAATGCGCCCTTAGGCAGATACTGGCCAGACGGTGCTTTCTTGCTAAGCTGGTTTCCCCTAACCCAGTATACGTCGAGAGAAGCATATTTACTTTCCCATGCTTTAGTTGTGTAACAAGCAGCCATTAATGCGGCTTCTTCAAGTTCCTCCTCTGAAGGGTTCTCAACACCATAAATAGTTACAAATGGAGCACCCGTAAAGTCTGCATGTAAGACAATGTTGTTTTCACCAACGTATTTCTTAACGAGAAGCTCGTTGGTTCCAGCGTCCTTACCGGCTAGAATAAGGTTTCCATTTACAGAAATATTCCAACGAAATTTCTCATACCACTTCTTCTCTTCAACCTTCTTAGGAACCATCTTGCTTAGGCAAGTGGTTTTTTCTCTCAATGCAGTTATTTTCGCATCGACTTCAGAGATATGCCTCTCTATTTTCTTGGATTCTTCAAACATTTTCGAGGCATTAGAAGCGGCGGAGGAATCCAAATCTAACATGTATTCGATGTCGTTAAACAATATTCTAACCCTTCTCTTAACATAATCTTTTTCAATAACCTTGACCCCTTCAGGAGCCTCTTTACCGCTTCTTAAATTTTCCAAGACAGTTTGGAAAAAGTAGAGGTTATCCATGAGTATTTTTGCCTTGAGTTTAAGCATGTCTGCCTGTAAAACCATTTTCTCCTTAGCTTTAAGCAAACTATCTAATTCCCTAGAGGCCTTATACCCACATTTTGCTTCAAACCCTACAGTAGCATAGTACTCATCAATCGCTTCCGAAATGCTTGTGAAAACCTTCTGTTCTAATTCCTTCATTGAAGTTAGGAATATGCCTGAAACATCTATCGGAGAGCCATTTGAGTAGTAAAGCCTTGGGCTAGCGTTTTCCTCAGCTTCTCTAATGAGCATTTTTGCAGCCTCAATTAAGACCTGTATTTTTCCATCAACCATTAGAGTTGGAGCCAAGCCCGTTCTAGAACAAATCTCGTTCATAATCTTGGTGCCGAAGCCGAGTTTACCAGCTATAAAACGGTCTAATCTCTCCGAAGAAAATTCCT
>JANXDK010000024.1 GCA_025059435.1 Thermoproteota archaeon | reverse complement strand
GAACCAGTTTATGCCTTTACCGATGAGATGAACGTCTGCCGGCCAGTACTTCCTGTATTTCTCCCCATCCGGGTAGCCTAGGGCTGAAACATAGTTTACCAGCGCGTCGACCCAGACGTATATCTTGTGCTTGGGGTCGAAGGGGACGTTGACACCCCAGCTTATGCGAGACCTGCTTACAGCCAGGTCTTTAAGACCCTCGGCTTTTATTCTTGCTACGATCTCCTGTTTCCTCTTTTCAGGTATGATGAACTGGTTTCTCTCGATGAGCTCCAGCACAGGCTTCTCATACTTGCTCAGCCTGAAGAAGTAGCACTCCTCCTCAATATGCTCTGGCTCAGTACCATGCTCGGGACACTTGCCATCGGCAAGGTCTTTCTCAGTCTTGTACTCCTCGCAGCCGTAGCAGTATAAGCCACTGTAACTGCTCTTATATATGTCTCCGTTTTCAAACATTTTCGTGAATATTAGTTGAGACACTTTCCTGTGTCTCTCCTCAGTCGTCCTTATAAAGTCGTCGTTAGAAATGTTGAAGGCTTTGCATAGTTCTTGGAATCTCTTAGCATTCCTGTCTATAAACTCCTTAACCTCTAAACCTGCTTCCTTAGCTGCCCTCTCGTTCTTAGCAGCGTTCTCATCTGTTCCAGTTAGGAAAAACACATCCCTACCGATAAGTCTATTCCATCTCGCTATAATATCTGCACAAACCTTCTCGTACAAGTGTCCTAAGTGAGGATAAGCATTAACGTAGTCGATTGCTGTCGTTATGTAGAATTTCTCCTGCTTCAAACCCACTTGAAACCCTATTTCTCTAGATGATTTAACCTTATCGTTAATCCAAAAGCCCGATGACATGGATGCACCATAAAATTGCGGGTAATCTTTATTCTGGGGCTTAATATCTAATTGATTTAGGGAGATTATGGCATAAAACCTATTTCTGACATTTCCCGCAAACGAAGGTTTTCCTCCTTATGGGTTCCTGAAAGTAGAATCTTATTCCATTCCCACAATCATTACATTTCTTCCCATATTTATTGTAAACATAAAGAATTGGGCCTATTCTTACTCCCCTAATCTTAAGCTTCAGAAATTCTTCACTAAGCTCTTTACAAATCCTGACGACTCTTCTCGTCTCCTCCTCACTTAACTTTCCGACTATTCTCTCAGGATTAATACGGGCTCTGAATAAGTCTTCATTTCTCAATATGTTGCCTATTCCTGCGATCACCGATTGATTAAGTAGAACTACACCTATCTTCTCATTAGGAAACTTCAATATATTTTGAATAGCCCTTTCCTCATCCCACTCACTGTTTAAAGGATCGGGGCCCAGTTCGCTTCTCAGTCTTCTCAAGATCTCATCCTTTTTATCTATTTCCACTATTGGTGCATTGTAGATAACAATCTTCTTTCTCGCTCCTTCTACTATGACTCTGACTTGTTTTTTAGGCTTTTGAAGATCTTCATTAATACCATATATGTGGATTGATCCGAAAAGCATCAGATGGACTCTTATTGCCACATCGTCAAAAAACAGAAGGATGTTCTTGCCAATCGAATCTGCGTTCGAAAAACTCTTACCCAAAATCTCAGCAGAAGGTATGAAGACTTTTTTCGATTTTATAAATATGTTTTTAACGGTTTCGCCAAAAAATTCTTTGTTTATCTTAATTGCATAGGCCTTTGCTGTCGGTCCTTCGACCATGTTAGAAGTCTAAATTAAGCTTTATATAAAGCCTGGTCTCATCTCAAAAATCTAGCTGATTTTATTCAAACGCGTAATTTAGGACTTCTAAAGAACAACGTCAAGAATCATCATCGTAATAAAGCCTATAATCATGAAAAACATAGTGTCCTTTCCAAATCCACCAGAATGGGCTTCTGGAATCATCTCGCTTCCTATAACGTATATCATTGCACCTGCTCCAAAAGCTAGGAAAAACGGTAGTAACCACTGGAAAACCTGTACTAGGAAAGCACTGAACAAAGCTCCCAAAGGCTCAACAATCCCAGATGCTACTCCAAGTAAAACAGCCTTCCCTCTGCTTTTACCCAATTTAACGAACGGGATAGAAACCGATGCTCCTTCAGGGAAGTCTTGAAGAGCTATGCCCGATGTTAAACCCCAAGCTGCTTTAAGATTACCAGATCCGAAAACAACCCCAACAGAGAAACCTTCCGGCAAGTTGTGTAAGGTTACTGCAGTTATTATTTTTGTAAGCCTCCCAGACTTTTCTTTTTCTTCATCCGCCTTGAAAGGATGCACGTGTGGAATAAACAGGTCAGAGCCATACATAAGAATGGAACCAGTTAGAAAGCCGATGCTAGCTATAATTATTCCGCCCATTTCCAATGCGGGTTGGAGAAGGCTGAAGAATGAAGCGGCCATCATTATGCCTATTGAGAAGCCAAAGAAACAATCTAGTTTCTTTCCCGACAAGCCAGTTTTAATAAAGGCTATCATTGCACCTAATCCGGTTGTAAATAAACACAGTAGTCCGCCTAGGAAAGCGTTAAGCAGTATTTCAAACATGATGCTGTTTCAAAGAAACAAGATTTAAAAACTTTCCAATATAATTATGGTAATTCAACAACCCGAGTATCTAAAAACCGATGTATTTTTCTTTCGATACGCCGCATATTGGACATTTTTCAGGAGGCTCATTGTCAACATAAGTATGGCCGCATACTGGACATATCCAGACCTTTCCCTTAAGAGGCCAATCTTCCTTTCGGTCAACATAGTTCTTTGCCTCTCTATACAATTGCGCATGTATTTTCTCAGCTTCATATGCCCATTTGAAGCTCAACTCAGCAGCTTTCTCTCCCTGAAACTTTGCCACCTCCATATAAGTGGGGTACATCTCGTTAACTTCATATTCCTCGCCCATTATCCCCAACTCGAGGTTTTTAGAAGTATTACCTGGTCCTCCAGGAGTGCCCGATGCTACTTTGAAATCTTCTTTGTAGTTTTTCAATTTTTCATAATGGTTTCTCGCATGAACGAACTCTGCAAACGCTATCGCCTTAAAAAGCCTCGAAACGTTTTGAAATTTTTCTTTTTCGGCGACATCGGCAAAAATCAAATACCTCATGTGTGCCATTGATTCTCCAGCAAAAGCATTTAGTAAGAAGTCTCTTGTAGTTAGTCTCAAACTCATCCTAAATCGAGAATAAAGAATAAAATAATTAGTTTTTAAGCATTTCCCGAATTTAAAAGAGAGTTCTTGGAAAAGATAAATAAAGAAAGAAAGATAGGGATTTAATTTTCTTATGAAGGTTCGGGAGGCTATTGAAAGAAGAAGAGCATACCGTGCTATTGAACCAATTGAGGTTACGGATGAATTGATTAAGGACCTAGCTTATCACGCTTCTTTAGCACCTTCTTGTTATAATAACCAGCCTTGGAGGTTCGTGTTCGTGAAAAACCGTGAAAAAATTGGTGAATTATACGATGCTTTGTCTAGTGGAAATAGTTGGGCTAAGAAATCCTCCTTAATAATCGCTGTATACTCTGAGAAGGATTATGATTGCATTATAGGTGAACGGGAATACTATCTTTTCGACACGGGTATGGCTGTAGCGTTTATGATTCTAAGAGCCACAGAACTCGACTTAGTGGCTCACCCTATTGCTGGATACGATTCTGAAATGGTTAAGAGGATCCTGGAAATTCCGGAGAACGCGATCCTAATCACTTTAATCGTAGTAGGGAAACATTCGGATGAGGCTGTTAGTAAGCTTCCCACCAGGCAAAGAGAAGTGGAATTAAAAAGACCACCAAGGAAGAGCTTTGAAGAATTTGCGAAAGTAGTTTAGCTTTATTCAATGAAGATGTTCATGTAGAACCTCTTCTTCTTTCTCAAGTTTTTGAAGATATCTCTTAATATTATTACTGAATTCTTCTTGACAATGCCTTGAACAGAAGTAGATTACGTAATCCTCATGTTCAACCTTGCCTTGAGCATCTTCGGGTTTAACATTCATTCCGCAAACAGGATCTTTAAAAATATGCTTCTTCTCCTTAAGACCAATTTCGCTCGGATAGTGTTTTTTAAGTATCTGGCTGTTTAAAGCAACTATTATCGTGCTCATTGACATTATTAAAGCGCCTAAAGCCGGGGGAAGGGAAATACCGTAGTTGTAAAAGGCTCCCGCTGCCAAAGGTATCGTAATCACGTTATAGCCTACAGCCCAAATAAGGTTTTGAACCATTTTAGCGTATGTTTTCTTAGAGAAATCTATTGCTTTAACCACATCCCTGGGATCGTTTTTAACAAGTATTATGTCAGCGCTCTCGATAGCAACATCCGTTCCGGCACCTATTGCTACTCCAACATCCGCTGTGGCTAAGGCAGGTGCATCATTAACTCCATCTCCAACCATTGCAACATTTAAGCCAATTCCCTTCAAACTTTTTATTTTCTCGACCTTCTTATCCGGGGTTATCTGTGAGAAGTAATCGTCTATTCCAAGTTCTTTTGCAACCCATTTGGCGACACTCTCGGAATCACCAGTAAGCATATAGACCCTTAAGCCCAATTCCTTAAGCTTCTTAACAGCCTCATAGGATTCCTCTCTTATTTCATCCGATAATCCCAGAAAGCCTGCAAGCCTCCCATCAACAATAACGAAAACAGTAGTCTTGCCTTGTTCTTGAAGCTCTTTCAAATCACTAACATCGATACCAATTTTCCTGATTATGTTTAAACCCCCAATATAGACTTCTCTTCCCCCTACCCTACCGTAAGCCCCCGCGCCCGGCAGAGACTTAAATTCTTCAACCCTAATCATTCTTATATTATTCTCCTTAGCATACGAGACTATTGCTTTCGCGATGACATGTTCGGAATTCATTTCCACACTGGAAACCAGGCTTAGAAATTCTTCCTTCGGGATTGAGGAAACAATATCCGTTACAATAAAGCTTCCCTTCGTTAAGGTTCCAGTCTTGTCAAAAACAATAGCGTTAACGATTCTCATTTTTTCGAAGGCCCTCCTATTTCTTACGAGTATACCGTTTCTCGCCATCACCGAAGTTGACACTGCTACTGTAAGAGGTATGGCTAGTCCGAGTGCATGGGGACACGCTACAACCAGTACTGTTACCGCTCTTTCAAACGCGAACTCTAAACCACTAATAGATAACCATGATGAATACGTTACAAGACTTGCCGTAGCCGCTATATAGAAAAGCATTGCTGCAGCTTTGTTAGCTAAATCCTGTGTTTTAGACTTGCTCTCCTGAGCCTGTTTGACTAATTTAACGACTTGCATTAAATAAGTTTCTTCGCCCGTTCTTTCAACCCTAATTTTCAAAGATCCTTCTCCGTTTATTGAACCTCCGATTACAGAATCCCCAATAACCTTAGGAATAGGTTTAGATTCCCCCGTTAAAAGAGATTCATTGACAAGAGAATTTCCCTCAATAACAGTGCCGTCAGAAGGAATTTTCTCACCGGGCTTAACTATAACTATGTCTCCGACTTTCAATTCTGAAACAGGGACTTCTATTACAGCGTTGCTTCTCAACACATGTGCTGTAACTGGCATGATTTTAACAAGTTCTTCAAGCGCCTTGGATGCTCCTAGAACACTCTTGGCCTCCATCCAATGTCCAAGAAGCATCGCATCTATTAAAGTGACAAGTTCCCAGAAAAAATCTCTACCTTTTGCCACGAAAACAGTCCAAGATGAGTAAATGAACGCTACTGATATTGCTGTCCCTACAAGGGTCATCATTCCAGGTTGAAGTTTCTTGGTTTCGTCAATCAAACCCTTGAGGAAAGGATATCCAGAATAAAAATAGACGATCAGGGATAATGCGAAAAGTATTTCTTTTTGGAAAAGAGGTTTAAAGCTGAATCCAAACCATTCCTGGATCATTTCAGATAGTATTATTATTGGAATTGTCAATATCAAGGAAACGAGTAGCCTCTTCTTGAATTCGGAAACATTGTGAACATGAAGCCCATGGTTAAAATGTTTCGTGTGCTTCATCATAGAACCATGCTTGTCCATTATTTTGGCTTACTCACGATTTTATATTAAAACATTATACGAAATCCCAGTAACAAGCAATGCGCTAAAAGCCTAATTATAGAATCGAAACATTTAAACTACCTAAAATAATCTCTAGACCCTGTTTATGAGCCTGAAGATAGAACCTAAAATAAAGGAGAAGAGATGGTCACCGAAGCTCGAAGAAGAGCTGCTAAAAATATGGGAGAAGGAAGGATTATACAGATTCGACCCTAACAAGCCTGGAGAAATCTATACGATAGATACTCCACCGCCATATATCTCAGCTAAATGGCACGTAGGCGGTGCTGCTCATTACGTTGGAATAGATATGGTTGCGAGATATAAGAGGCTTCTAGGCTACAATGTACATTTTCCAATCGGCTGGGATAGGAATGGTTTGCCGGTTGAAGTAATGGTTGAGAGGCAGTATAATATTATGGTTAAGGAAGTTGAGAGAGAACACTTCATAAAACTTTGTAAACAGACTTTGGATCAGATCGAGGCCGAGGTAATTGAACAGGCTAAGAGGCTTGGCTTAAGCAGTGAATTTGAAAACATGTATAGGACGGATTCCCCGGAGTATAGGTGCCTTACTCAGGAGACTTTCATAGAGTTGTGGAAAAGAGGTCTAATATACGAAGCTAAAAGGCCTACGAACTGGTGTCCCCGATGCGGTACTGCGATAGCAGACGCTGAAGTAGAATACATAGAGGTTCCTTCGAAATTGTACTATATTATTTTCAGGGTTAAGGATACAGGTGAAGAATTTCAAATAGCCACAACGAGGCCGGAGCTATTGGCTGGTTGCGATGCGGTAATATTCAACCCTGAAGATGAGCGTTATCTTAGGCTAGAGGGTAAGAAGATGATCGTCCCGATTTACGGTAAAGAAGTCAATATTACTCCTAATAGTTATGCTAAGCCAGATTTCGGCACCGGGCTTGTGATGATATGCAGCTACGGGGATACTTCCGATATAAGATTATTCAGAGAGCTCGGTTTGAAGCCGACGAGGGTAATAGATGAGAACGCCGTTATGACTGAGGAATCAGGCTTCCTTAAAGGATTGAAAGTTGACGAAGCTAAGAAAAGAATTGTAGAAGAACTCTCTCGAAGAGGATTGCTTGCCAAGTCTGAAGACATTATTCAGAGAGTACCCGTCTGTTGGAGGTGCCGTACTAGACTAGA
>JANXDK010000023.1 GCA_025059435.1 Thermoproteota archaeon | reverse complement strand
TGTTAAAAGCAATATTGTTATTTACAGTTGCGATTATAAGGTTTACCCATGTTATTCTTCCTTGTTCATCAACTTTATAATGGTGGAATAGTGTTCCTCTAGGTGCCTCAATGACTCCAATGCCCTCCCTCTTGTTTAAAAATGCCTTTGCTTGAACGTTAGTATCTAGAATTTCAGGATCTTCAAGCAATTCTTTAACCTTCTCAACGCAGAAAACGATTTCTATCAAACGCGCGTAATGATACATGAAAGTGTTTTGGACGATGTTGTTTTCCCCGAGCTTCTTAAATTCTTTAAGAAGGTCTTCCGCTATTTCAGTTCCACAATGCGAAGCATTGTTAAGTCTTGCCAATGGACCTACTCTATATGCTCCGTCAGGGTAACCAATGTTCTTCAAATATGGAAACTTCATATACGACCAGTCTTCAACAGCTTCTCCAATATACTCGAAGTATTTTGAACAGTCTAACTGGTCTGCAATTACTTTGCCATCTGGGCTTAAGATCCTTATATTGCCGTCATAATGCTCGAGACCGCCGTCTTTTGTTACGAGGCTCAAGTAATACGTCGGGAAGTCACCGAAGTCTTTCATTTCGTTCTTAAAGTTCTCCATGTTTTTCTTGAAAAGCTCAATACTGTTTAAAGCGATTTCAATGGCCTTGGGTACGTCAGCGAGGATCCTTTCAGCCTTCTCTTTTGACAATGGTGTTTTAACTCCACCAGGTACTATCCAATCACTCGAATGTATCCTTCTTCCAGAGAGGGTTTCGATTATGCTTTGTCCAAACTTCCTAAGCCACACTCCCTGTCTAGCTATCTCAGGATATTTCTCTGCAAGCCCGAGGATGTTCCTCTTAGAAGGTTCTGAATCCATGCCCAGTAAGAAGTCTGGAGACGAGAGATAAAAGAAGCTTAGTGCATGAGACTGTATTATCTGACCCATGTGCATAAGCCTGCGAAGAAGTTCTGCGGTTCGAGGTATCTTCACTGCGACAAGGTCGTCGCAAGCCTTCGCTGAAGCGAGCAAGTGGCTTACCGGGCATATACCGCATATTCTTGATGTTATCCCAGGCATTTCGTAGAAAGGCCTGCCTTCGCAGAATTTTTCAAAACCTCTGAAATCCGTAACTTGGAATCGCGCGTCTTTAACCATGTCCTTATCATCCAAATATATGGTTATCTTAGCATGCCCTTCTATCCTAGTCACGGGATTTACAATTATCTCCCTCCCCGTTTTCAACACCCCCTAGCCATACTTGAATTTTCCATCTAAAACAGGAATCCTCCCGTCTAAAAACTCGTTCAAGACATAGTTTATTAGACTTGCTGGTGGTGGACAACCAGGTATGTAAAAGTCTACCTTAACAACCTCGTTCAAGGCAAAGACCCTTTCAGTAAGTCGGGGTATTTGCGTCGGAACTCCTTGATTAAACATGGTGTTTTCAACATAAGCCCTTTTCAAAACATTTTCTCTACCTTCGTTTAAAATGTTTCTCAGAGCCGTAACATTACCATTCACAGCACAATCTCCAAAAGCTATGAGTATCCTAGTTCTTCTTCTGATTTTCTTCAATAATTCAAGTTGTTCTTCATTTCCAACGGCGCCTTCAACTAGCGTTATGTCAACGTTCTCGGGAAAATCCTTAATGTCTGCAATAGGGCTGTGGACAAGCTCAACCTTATCTGCAAGTTCTAATAGTTTTTCATCTTGGTCTAAGAACGACATGTGACAGCCCGAGCAACCGCTTAACCAGACTGTTGCAAGCCTTACCTTAGCCAATTGTCTTCTCAATCCTCCTACTTATTACGAATGAGACCAGCTCTTTCTTCTTAACCTCTGAATGCGGCTTACCCTTAACATATAATGCGCCTACTGGACATACGGCGGAACATTTTCCACAGGATGTGCATGATTCGGCAAAACTCCACTTGTCATCTAGGTCGAAAATTACTTTTGAGTTCTTGCCTCTGAACATTAGGTCTATCGTATGCACGCCCTCAATCTCATCACAAACCCTTATACAGCGCGTACATAGTATGCATCTATTAGGATCATAGGCAAATCTCTCATGAGTGAGATCCAACTCGTAATTAGTCCACTCCCTTTCAACCCTGAGATGGTCGACTCCAAGTTCAGTTGCAAGCTGCTGAAGTTCACAACTCCCGTTTGCTACGCAGACCGAGCAAACATGCGGCCTCTCTGCAAGCAGTAGTTCTATAGCCCACTTTCGGTAACGTCTAAGCCTTTCCGAATCAGTGATGACCTCCATGCCTTCTGAAACTGGTGTTACGCAGGAAGCGAATACTCTTGTTGAACCTTTTATCTCAACAACACAGACCCTGCATCCTCCGAATGATGAAACGCCTTCGAGATAACATAAAGCTGGAATGTATATCTTATTTTCTCTAGCAACCTTAAGTATACTGTCCCCCTCCTTAGCTACAACCTTTTTATCATCTATTGTAAGTTCTATCATCTTACTCAACCCCTGATTCTCCTCCACCATTCTTAAAACACTTTCCCGCAGGACACTTTTTTTCAACTATATGAGCAATATACTCGTCTCTGAAATACTTGAGTGTAGTGAGAGTTGGATTGGGTGCTGTCTGTCCTAGGCCGCATAGGCTAGCTTCTTTAATGAACTCGCAAAGTTCTTCGACTTTATTAAGGTCTTCCAAGCTCCCTTTTCCTCGTGTAAAGCCGTCAAGAATCTTGTAAAGCTTGTAAAGACCCGCTCTGCAAGGAACGCATTTTCCACAGGATTCGTCTACGCAAAATTCAGTGAAGAACTTCGCTGTATCAACCATGCAAGAAGTATCGTCTAACACAACTATTCCACCTGAGCCCATTATTGCACCAGCTTTATTTAGAGACTCGTAGTCTATCGGAAGATTTAAGAGATTTTCTGGCAAAAAGCCCCCGGAGGGACCTCCGACCTGAACTGCCTTAAACTTTCTGCCAGGGGGGACCCCTCCGCCTATTTCAAAAACAACCTCTCCAAGTGTTATACCCATCGGGACTTCGATTAACCCGGGATTGTTAACTTTCCCCGTTAGAGAAAAGCATTTGGTGCCAGTGCAGTTCTTAACCCCTATGCTTGCGAACCATTCACTGCCCTTAAGCAATATAACTGGAACATTCGCGAATGTTTCAACGTTGTTTATCAAAGTTGGCTTACCCCATAATCCTGAGTGTGCTGGATAGGGCGGCCTAGGTCTAGGCATTGCCCTTCTCCCTTCGATAGAGGCGAGTATGGCTGTTTCCTCACCTGCTACGAATGCTCCCGCTCCAAGCCTAAGCTCAATGTCAAAGCTGAATACCGTTTCGAAAATTTTCTCTCCCAAGAAGCCCATCGACCTAGCTGCCTCGATAGCTTTCTTCAAAGTCTCAACAGCTAGTGGATACTCGCTGCGCACGTAAATGTAGCCCTTGCTTGCACCAACAGCATAAGCAGCTATGGCCATACCCTCTATTATTGCATGCGGGTCTGCTTCTGCCAGAGTACGATTTGCAAAAACACCTGGGTCTCCCTCGTCTAGGTTAGCTATTACGTACTTCGGAGAGCCCGTTGCTCTCGCGACATACCTCCATTTAAGCCCTGTTAAGAATCCTGCCCCACCTCTCCCTTTCAACCCGCTTAAAGCCACCTCTTCTATGACCCCTTCAGGAGTCATTCTAGTTAGAGCCTTTAGAAGAGCATAATACCCGCCCACAGCTATGTAATCCTCTATTCTCAAAGGATCTATCTTACCAGCGTTTCTTAAAACTATTCTAAGTTGCTTTTTGAAATAAGCTTCATTGCCGTATAGCATTTCTTTAACAGGCCTGCCGTTAACAATATGCTCCTTAACTATCTCCTTAACCTTGTCTGTAGTAACATTCTGATAAAGATAATCGCCAGGCTCTACCAATACTGCGGGGGCTATGGAGCATGTCCCTATACAGCCCGTTCTAGCCACGTAACATTCTTCCTCAACCCCCAACTCTTTAACAGCGTCCTTGAATGCGCTCAGTACTTTTAATGCTCCGAAGGGCATGCAGCCGCTTGAGCAACAGACATTTATCCTATACCTGTAGGACTTACGTAGTTCAGCCTCCCTTTGAGCTAAGTTACGTAATTCATCTGGCTTCAACCTTCGCAGCCTCCAGAATAGTCCTAATCTTCTTCAAAACCTCCTCCGGAGTGGCTTTTCCAATAGTCTCTCCGTCGACAATAGCATTTGGAGCCATTGCACAGGCTCCTATACACCTAGTTACAAAAAGCGACAATCTTCCATCTTCTGTTGTCTCGCCTCTCTTAAAATTAAACTCTTTCTCTATTGTCGAAACAATTTCCTCAGCGCCCTTAACGTAACATGCTGTGCCCATGCATACTGTTACAACATGCGCACCTGGTTTCTTCAACTTGAATAGATTGTAGAAGGTTGCTACGCCATAGACGTGACTAGGAGGTAGTCGCAGAAGTTTAGAAATATAGGTTAAAAGACTCCTATCCAAGTATCCATAAAGCTCTTGAGCTGTGTGAAGTATTTCAAGAAGAGCATCCTTCTTATATTGGTGCTTTTTAATAGCATTTTCAAGAAGCGTTAAGCGCCTATCTACTTTTAAACCGACCTGTTGGAAGCCTGTATCAGGCATTTTTACAGCCCTCAGACCCACGAGTTAATTATATTTAAGAATTGCCCTATTCTCTGGATAACGCTTTACCGTCGCTACAATGCTTCAAACTTTTTAACAATCGCAAAAGTTTTATAAAAGATGTATGTAAATAATGTGAAGTAGAAATGGCGTTTGTATTGAAAAAGGACGAGCTTTCCCACTTCTGTAGACACATAATCTCCAAGGGCTACAGTCTCTTTGCACCAGTTAAGGGGAAATTTCGAAACACTTTCAAGAAGATAAGTGAGAACCGGGTTGAAGAAGTTTCCCTAGATTACGTTAGGATTACAATGCCTCCTCTAAAGACTCTCTTAATGCCCCCTAGGGAAATCCTGCTGAGGATTAGAGAGGGAAAGGTAGAAGAGGTTCTTCCAAACCCTGAGGATAAGATTGCAATGCTGGGTGTTCATCCTTGCGACGTGAATGCGACTAACCTTCTTGAGAGAGTATACATGGACCGTCCTAAGGACCCTTACTTCGAGGCTAGGAGAAAAAGCCTTTTGATAATGGCTTTAAACTGTAAGAGTGCAGACGAGTATTGTTTCTGTACATCATTCGGAACAGGTCCTTCTCTTGAGGAGGGTTTTGACCTTCTTCTCACAGACTTGGGCGACAGGTTTCTTATAGAAGCGGGTTCAAGAAAAGGTTCTGAACTTATAGAAGACTTCTATATGTCAAAGGCTTCAAGCACAGATATTATGGAGAAAGATGAGAGCATAAGGAGAGTAAAAGGCATGATAAAGAGACATGTTAACACTGCAGGGCTTCAGAGAATAATGACTGGAGCATTATACAACCCCATTTGGAATGAGCTTGCTGGTAAATGCATTGGGTGCGGTGCTTGCAACATGATTTGTCCTACTTGTTTCTGCTTTAACGTTATTGACGAACCCGAATTGGATTCTGGAAGTATTATAAGAGCGAGAACATGGGATGGCTGTCTCCTCTGGGAGTATGCTGAAGTAGCGTTAGGTGGGAATTTTAGGAAGGATCTCTCCGCTAGGATAAGACAATTCGTCAACCATAAGATGAACTATTGGCTTAACCAGTACGGTGCATTAGGATGTGTTGGTTGTGGAAGGTGCATAGAGCAATGTCCGGCGAAGATTGATATTACTAGTATAGTTGCTATGTTAAGGGGTGAATTGCTATGAGCAACGGATTCGAAAATCCTTACGTACCTGCCTTTGCGAAAGTAATAGACGTTAGAGACGAAAACCCGACGACGAAGACTTTCAGGCTGAAAATGTTAAACGGTGAAGCTTTGAGGTTCAGACCCGGACAGTTCGACATAATCTCATATTTCGGTGTCGGGGAATCAGCATTCTCGATATGCTCCAGCCCCGAGGAGAAGGATGTTTTCGAAAATACTGTTAGAAAAGTTGGCAGAGTAACTACTGCGCTATTTAACTTGAAGCCAGGCGATACGCTTGGAGTAAGAGGCCCATACGGCAAGCCTTGGCCTCTGGAGAAAGTTGTTGGGAATGACCTTATACTCATAGCTGGTGGAATGGGCCTCGCTCCCTTAAGACCAGTGATACACTATATTGCTAAGCACAGGGATCTTTACGGTGCCCTCGACATTCTTTACGGAGCCAGGATACCGAGAGACATGATATATGCTTACGAATTTGAGTCTTGGAGGAATATTCCAAATACTCGTCTCTACTTGACCGTTGACTATGTTCCGCCTAATGTTAAATGGGAGCATGATGTAGGGGTTGTGACAGAGCTCTTAAAATACGTGAAACCAAGGATGCGATATACCAGTGTATTTGTCTGCGGCCCAGAGGTCATGATGAAGTTTACTGCTCAATTACTGCTCCGAATAGGCTTCTACCCCTCAGAGGTCTTTCTTTCTTTAGAGAGGAGAATGAAATGTGGGATAGGAAAGTGTGGACATTGTCAAATAGGGTACAAATACGTTTGCAAGGATGGTCCAGTCTTCAACCTAGAGGAGATAGGTCTTCTCCCCGATGTCATTGAGTGAGGTGTTTGAAAATGATTGATAAGTTAAAGGTTGGCGTTTTCAAACTAACCTCGTGTTCGGGGTGTCAAATGGTATTAGTACATTTAGGGGAGAACCTGCTGGAAGTTTTGAAACATGTCGAATTAAAGTACTTCAGGATGATTAGCGATGATGATCTTCCTGACGAGCCCTTAGACGTAGCTTTGATTGAAGGAGCAATTACAAATGAGGAAGAGGCAACAATGGTTAAAAGGGTTAGGAGGCTCTCCAAGTTTCTTGTCGCAGTGGGAGCATGTGCAACCACAGGCGGGTTGAATGCAATTAAAAACATTATTCCTGAAGGAGAAGTAGAGAGCACGGTGTATTCTTCTCCAGAACATATAAGATCGGGAAAAGCCTTTGGCTTAAACGAATACGTTAATGTAGATGCGTGTCTTTACGGTTGTCCGATAGATAAGAAGGAATTGGTTAACACGCTAATGTCACTTGTAATACATGTTCCACCGTATATACCTGGACTTACAGTCTGTATGGAGTGTAAGATGAATGGTGAAGAATGCATATTTATGATGAGAGGAGATCTGTGTCTCGGACCAGTTACGGTAGGTGGCTGCGGGGCACTATGTCCTTCAAACAATGTGGCATGCGAGGGTTGTAGAGGTGTCTTAAA
>JANXDK010000022.1 GCA_025059435.1 Thermoproteota archaeon | reverse complement strand
ATTCTGAGAGGAAATGGCTCCTGCATTACTCTGCTCCGATAATTCTCGCTAAGAGGAAGGAGCCGAATCCCGTTGTAGAAGATGTTGCTCCAGGCATGAAGTACCTCGGTGTTTTCCTACCTTATACCCCTATACACCACATTCTCATGAAAATAGTTAGACCTCCGGCGATAGTTTTAACGAGTGGGAATATCTCCGAGGAGCCGATAATCTTCAAAGATAAAGAGGCTCTTGAAAAACTCGGTAATATAGCAGATTATATTTTAACATACAATCGTAGGATAGTTAATTTTGCAGACGATTCCGTAGGATTCGTCCAAGACGATTCTCTGAGGCTTGTTAGAAGGAGCAGGGGATTCGTGCCCGAGCCCGTTGAAGTCGAGCTGAATGTGGATGGCGTACTGGCTATGGGCGCGGACTTGAACAATACCTTTGCGATAGCGAAGAAAGGAAGGGTATTCATAAGCCAATACATGGGTGACCTTGAAAACATCCTGATCAGGAAGAGGTATATGGAGGCGATAAGAGGCTTGAAAAGGCTTCTAAACTTGGATTACAACACTGTTGCTTACGATCCCCATCCCGCGTATTATTCCTCACAAATAGGGTTGTCTCTTAATAGTGTTAAAATCCCAGTTCAACACCATTATGCTCACGTTCTTTCAGCAATGGCTGAGAACAAGATTCTAAACAGGGATGTTCTGGGCATAGCTTTCGATGGAACCGGATATGGTGAAGATGGAAACCTATGGGGCTCGGAATTCATAGTGGTTATGAATGGAGAGTATTCTAGAAGGGGACACTTGAAATACGTTCCGATGCCTGGTGGTGAAAAGGCTGTAATAGAGCCCTGGAGAATGGCCTTTAGCTATTTGTACGATGCTATTGGGGAAGATGCTTTGAGAATCGATATCTTAGGATTAGACGGTAAGGCTAAGACGATCCTGAAAAATATGATTGAAAAAAAGGTCAATGCGCCTATGACATGCGGCTTAGGAAGGCTATTCGATGCGGTTTCAGCACTCTTAGGAGTGTGTTTAAAGAGGACTTTCGAAGGCGAGCCGGCCATGATGCTTGAAATGATCGCAGTCGATGACATTGACAAAAGCTATCCTTTCAGTATAAATGGTGAAAAAGAGTATATTGTGGACGTTTCGCAAATAATAAGCTCGATAATCGAAGACATGAATAAACATGTTCCAACCGGGAGAATAAGCATGCGTTTCCATGAGAGCATCGTGAAGCTTACGGTCGATCTTGCTGAAACGATAAGTTTAGAAGAAGATGTTAAAAACGTTGTTTTAAGTGGGGGAGTCTTCCAGAATAGGATAATCTCATCCAGGGTCAGGAAGATGGCGGAAGAACGCGGCCTGAGCATTTTCTATAACAACCTAATACCTACTAACGATGGAGGGATATCGCTTGGTCAAGCTGTAGCAGTTGGTTTTAAGGCTGGTGATTCAATTGTGTCTAGGGATACCAGGTAGGGTTGAGGAAGTAAAGGGCGATGAGGCGATTGTCTCATTCGGTGGTACCCGCAGATACGTAAGACTTGATCTTCTCGACAATGTTTCCATCGGGGATTACGTTATCGTACACGCGGGATTTGCCATACAGGTTCTGGATCAAAAGACAGCATTGGAAATGTTGGAAATGCTTAGAGAGGTTTCTGGAGAATGAGGTTCATACAAGAGTATAGAGATGGAGAGCTTGTTAGGAGAATAGCTGGAAAAGCCAACGAGCTCCTTGAAAAACTCGGGAGGGAAGTCAAGATAATGGAGGTCTGCGGGACTCATACGATGGCTGTTGCAAGACACGGTTTGAAGAGCCTTTTCAAGAAAGAACTTGACCTAATATCTGGTCCAGGCTGTCCCGTTTGCGTTACGCCCGATTCCGGTTTCTCAATGGTTTTCCAAGCGGCTGAAGCGGGTAAGGCTCTAACAGTCTTCGGCGATATGATGAGGATACCTTTGAACGGCAGGAGCCTGTTGACTTTGAGGAGCGAGGGGTTCGACGTCAGAGTCATCTACTCTCCTTACGATGCTCTCAAAATGGCTGAGAGAGAGCCTGAGGAAGAATTCGTCACAGCCGGAATAGGCTTTGAAACGACTTCTCCCCTCTTTGCCTCAACAATATTGCAATGCAAGAGCAGGGGGATTAGAAACCTAAAGCTGATAAGCCTTTTCAAACTTATACCGCCTGCTTTAAACAAGCTGCTTGAAGCAGAGGACCTTGAAATAGACGGGCTAATCCTTCCTGGTCACGTGAGCACTATAATAGGAATTAAACCCTACATTGAGATTGTGAAGAAGCATGGTGTTCCGGCTGTCGTAACTGGTTTCGAACCCGTTGACATCGTAGAGGGTATTCGAATGTTATTGAGGCAGCTTGTTGAAAACAGATGCGAAGTCGAGAACGAGTATTCGAGGACTGTTAGAGAAGAGGGTAATGTTAAGGCAATTAGGCTCATGCATGAGGTTTTCAAGCCAGTAGACTCGGAGTGGCGTGGTCTGGGCTTAGTGGAGGACAGCGGTTTAGCTTTGAGAGAAGAATATGTTCTTTTCGATGCTATTAAGGAATACGGCCTAAAGCCTGTTGAAACAATTAGGCCAAGTGGATGCTTATGTGGCGAAGTCGTTAGGGGGAGTAAGAAGCCATTTGAATGCAGCTTGTACAAAAAAGTGTGTAGGCCTGATAATCCCGTGGGCCCATGCATGGTCTCGTCGGAAGGCACTTGTGCAGCATATTTTTACTCGGACTCGGGGAGATAGAAAACTAGTCGAAGAATTGAGTAGTTACATAGATTCTTTCTAAAACAATATGAGCTTATTAATAGCTAAATTCCTGAAGTTTGGTAAGATGGGTGAAAACAACGGTTATTTAACGGCAAGGGATGGTGTGAAACTATTCTACAGGTATTGGTTGCCTGAAAGAGTTGAAAAAAATACTAATATGCATACACGGTGCCTCTAGTCACTCTAAAGAGTTCTCTCATCTTGGAGAATACTTGTCTTCTAAAGATGTGTTGTCCTACGCTATGGATTCAAGGTCAAATGGACAGTCCGGCGGCGAATATGCCAAACTATCCAAGATTGGTTAACAAGGTTCTAGAGATACTTACGGAATTTTCCATATTATAAACGCCTCCCGCTTAGTAGTGGGTGATTACTGGAAAAAGCTTAATTTAAATTCGGTTTAGAATTTCGAGTACGAATATGCTTGTAGGGTGTTGGGAATGGAGGGAAAAATAGTCTTAGAGCACGGTGCCGGCGGAAGGCTAATGCACGAGCTAATTAAAGAAATATCTGCCAGGCTTAATGCTCCGAAGAGAGGCGTTGACAAGGCTGTTTTAAAAATACCCGGTGGCAAGATTGCTTTTACAACAGACTCGTTCGTAATGAAACCCCCCGTAATAAAAGGTTGCGACGTAGGCATGCTTTCAGTAAACGGGACTGTTAACGACCTCGTCACAATGGGAGCTAAGCCTGAGCATTTGAGCCTATCTTTAATAATTGAAGAAGGTTTAGAAAAGAGCTTTGTTACAAGCATAATTGAAAGCATTAGAAAAGCCGCAGATAAGGCTGGCGTTAAAATAGTGACTGGAGACATTAAGGTCGTTGAAAAAGGTGGTTGCGACAAGGTTTTCATAAATACTTCTGGAATCGGCAGGGTTTACGAGGGGGTTGAGTCCTCGACGCTAAATGCTAAGCCCGGGGACGCTGTTATAGTGACTGGTAGTATCGGCGACCACGGTGCAGCGGTACTGGCTGCCAGAGGCGAGTTTCAGCTTGAAGTAGATGTTTCGAGCGACTGCGCTCCCTTAACCAGTGTTCTCGAAACACTCGTTAAAAGAAAAATACCTTTCCACACTTTGATAGATCCCACAAGAGGCGGTTTGGCTTCTTCCTTGAACGAGGTTGCGGAATCTTCTCATGTTGTGATAGAGGTTGAGGAAGAAACCATTCCTGTGAAAGAAGAGGTTCAGGGTTTTTGCGAGGTTCTTGGCATAGAGCCCTTTTACCTGGGTTGTGAGGGTAGGCTCGTAATATTTATACAACAAGATTATGCAGATAAGGCAATCAGGGTTTTAAGAAACTTAGAGGTTAGTAAAGACTCATGTATAATAGGTAGAGTCTTAAGAAGGTCTAAAAAGGGGGAAGTTATGATTAAGACAAGAGCTGGTGGCTTAAGGAACCTACCAATGCTCCAAGGAATACCTCTTCCAAGAATATGCTAGATGTTGGAACATATAATGGCTTCTAAAATTGAGTATTAGTCTTAACATGGATAGCTTTATGCATTATACTAAATCTATTAAAATCGGAATTAGAAATTCTTTCAAATAAATACTTATATGATTATTTTTCATATGCTACTTATTTATTAAAGAATTTAAATCTACTATGGAGGATTTACTTATCGAGTTTTATGTAAGAGGAGTAAATCTCAATAATAATAGTAATACTGGACGATAGTCTGACGCCTACGCTTCTTTCTGAAGAACGGTGCAACGACTACGCCTGCTAAAAATCCGCCAATGTGGGCCCAATATGCAATACCAGTGTAATCTGGAAGCATACTTTCTAGAAGCTGTAGTAGAAACCAGAAGCCCAGGTAGACAACGGCCGGAAGCCTAACCATGAAGAAGCGATAGAAAACCCTGACCCTGGAAAAGGGGAACATAACCATATACGCTCCCATTACTCCAGATATGGCTCCAGAGGCTCCGATAGCTGGGATTTTTGAAGTAGGGTCTATCATGAAATGTGCTAAACTAGCAACTATTCCGAAGATTATGTAGAAAATAAGAAACTTAACATGCCCCATTCTGTCTTCTACATTATCGCCGAAGATGTATAGGAAAACCATGTTACCGAAGATATGCATAATATCCGCGTGTAGGAACATCGACGTTAACATTCTTAAAAAACCGTCCAAGGGATTTATTGTCAATAGCCTCGGTATGAATCCGTAACGCAGTATCATAAGCTCGTAGGTCCATGGATCCGAGTATTCCAAGAAGAAAACACCTACGTTAATGCCTATCAACATGTAGGTGACGATCGGATGAGTATGGCTTTCAGCTTCATCTCCAGCTGGAAACATTTGAGGAGGTAGTTAAGAACCTGCTTTTTTTAAAGTTTTGAAAAACAACAAGCTTAAAAGCAGCTTACTCAAAGCTTCCAGTAATAAGCAAGCTTGAGTAATACTGAGGAAAAAAGAATACTCAAAGCGCAATCGATTTCGACTTTTCTAATAGGCTCGGTGATGCTTCTAGAAATCTTTGCAGGCCTCGTTACTAATAGTTTGGCAATATTGGGTGATGGAATACACGCTTTTTACGATTTCCTAATAACAGGAATGCTTCTTGCAACCTACAGGATTAGTATTAAGCCTGCTGATGAGAGTCACACATATGGTCATAGCAAGATTAAAACATTAGGATCCTTTTCAAGTGGGATAGCGCTTCTTTATTTCGTTGCATACCTTATGTTCAGAAGCTTAAACAGACTCATCGATCCATCGCAGGTATACCCTGACATAGTGGGACTCTTAGCTTTAGTCTATACTCTCGTCGTGGATTTTACCAGGATAACAATGCTTTCAAGAGCTTCAAAAAGTGAAGCTAGTGTGAAAGCAAGCCTACTGCATTCGCTTGCAGACTTCTTAAACACATTGATCGCTGTCATCGGCTTCTTCTTAGCAGGCTTCTTCAACATCGTACAGGCTGATGCTGTAGCCGGGCTAGTGCTATCGGCAATGATGTTTTACCTTGGTATTAAACTGCTATATGAGACTGGATTGGAGCTGACGGACGCTATATCCCCAAGCATGGTGAGGAGGATCATGAAAATACTCGAGGAAGAGTATGGCAGTGAAAGGGTTTCCTATCTTAACGTCAGGAAGATCGATGGGAAAACATATGTTGACATAGGCACATTAGTGCCCCTTGACAATAGTTTCTCGAACATTTATAGGTCTATGAAAAAGGTTGAAAGCAGGATTTCAGAAGACCTGGGCGACAATACTGTTATCAGAATCCAGACAATACCTAAGGGTTCAAGTGGCCTTTACGAGTTAATAAGGGATTCTGCTCTAAGCGTAGAGGGTGTTTCAAACGTCCATGAGATAATCGTCTCAAAATCAGAAGACGGACTCTTAGTGTCTTTACACATAGAGGTTTCAGAAAATATGAGCCTCTCAGATGCACATAGGATTGCGGATGAAGTGGAGAGGAGAGTTTTGGAAAAAGTTAGAAACGTAAGCAATGTAATGGTCCATCTCGAGGCCGTCACCCCACCCTTAAAACCAGTTGAAAAAATAGGTTCCAACTCTAAACTATACCAGAGCGTTAAGGATATTGTTGAGGAAGAAATCGCTCGTTTCAAAAAAATCTGGGAGCTAAAGAGAATACTTTTATTCGAAGATTCTCGCGGTTCTAGAAAAATCGAACTTACGGTGAGTATGGATGGAAAAACTAGCATGGCAGAGGCACATGAGATGGTTTCACGCTTGGAAGACTCTATTAAGAAAAAACTTGGCGAAATTGAAGTAGTAATTCATGCTGAACCCCAGAATTGATTAGACTAAAGCTTTTATTCCCCTAAGATACATTTCTAAGGTGTTGAAATGGTTGGAAAAAGCGTAATTATTGAAGAAATTGAAACCGATTCTGAAAGACCAGTAATACTTGAAGGTCTCCCAGATATCGGGCTAGTCGGAACAATATCACTAACCCACTATCTTGCTAAACTGGGATTTAGGAAAACTGGTTACCTTCGGACTGAAGACTTCCCGCCCGTACTGATCATAAGAGATGGTAAAATGGGGGATATTTTCGAGATATATTACAAGGACAACGTCTATATAGTTAGGTCAGAGCTGCCGATACCTCAAAGGGGTGTCTACGAGATAGTTGATGAGATTGTTAACTGGATCAAGTCTAAAAATCCCCGATTATTCCTAAGCTTAGGTGGAATACCCGATCCATACAGGATAGAGATAAACGATCCTAAGGTCTACGCTATACCTACGAATGAAGAAGCATTATCCATATTATCTAAGATGAAGGATGTTGAATTGTTGAGTGATGGTTTTATCTTCGGCCCTAAAGCACTGATATTGAGAAAACTTGAAAGGATTGGAATAACTGGCTTAGGGTTATTCGCCCAATCATACCTCAACTATCCAGATCCAGGTTCGGCGGCGAAAGTCCTGACGATACTTCCACAAATAGGCTTAGAGAGGGTCGAGGTAGATTCGCTTATTGCTTCTGCCGAAGAGATAAGAATGCAATACAGGGAGCTAATGAGGAAAACTGACGATGAAATAAGGAGAATGAGACAAGTCCAGCCTATTGCAGAACAACTCGTCTAGGGAGGTGTAGTTTGAAATGGAGGATGTGGAAAGGATGATTGAAGAAATGAAAGGACTCTTTGAAGAGGATT